>JAYSFT010000001.1:0-103065 GCA_041913245.1 Rhodospirillaceae bacterium
AGGGCCTTCTTCTGGTTCGGCCAGATCACGAACCAGACGTTGAACCACATGATGATCGCCAGCCACATGCCCACGCCGATGATCGTGGCTTGTCCGGTCATCTGGCCCAGCATCAGGGCGTCCGCCAGATAACCTTGCAGGTGCGCGACGATAAGGCCGGTGATGAGCGTGACCATGGCGGACCAGCGGAAGTAGAACAGGGCCGCTGGGGCGATGACCTTGCCGATGGCCGGCTTCTGCTCGTCCGGGATCTTGGGCATGCTCGGGATCTGCACGAAGTTGAAGTACCAGAGCAGGCCGATCCACATCACGCCGGCGGCGACGTGCAGGTAGCGGAACAACCAGCCCCAGAAGGCGATGTCGAAGGTCGTACTGTTGAGACCGACGATCAGGAACACGATGACGGCCAGCGCGACGGCGGCGATGACGGTGTTTCGCAGATTGGTGAGAACGGCGCTCATGGGATTCCCCTTGTTTTGAGTCGGCATGGCGCGGGGCGGCCAATCCTCGAGATCCTCCCGTCCGCCCGCGCGAGGGTTGCCATGTTACTCTATTTCCCGCACCGTGCAAACGCCGCCTGCGAAAAGATGAATGAACTCAAATCCTTAACTAAGACGAGTCACAAAACCGCCCATGAGTCATCTCGCCGATCACGTCCGCCGCGACGATCACGACCGCTATCTCTGCGCGCTGTTCGCGCCCGCCGCGGCGCGCGAGGACCTGTTCGCGCTTTTCGCCTTCAACGCCGAGGTGGCGAAAGTGCGCGAGAGCGTCAGCGAGCAGCTCATCGGGCGCATGAAACTGCAATGGTGGCGCGATCTCGTCGCGGCGATCTACGACGGCCGCGGCGTCCCGAAGGGCAATCCGGTGGTGCAATCCCTGGAAGGCATCGTCACGCGCCACGGCCTCGCGCGCGCGGATTTCGAGACGCTGCTCGACACGCGCGAACGCGACCTGGAGGGCGAGGACTTCGCCGATGTCGCCGACCTTGAAAGTTACGCGGACGGGACGTCGGCCCGCCTGACATCCCTCGCGCTCCAGGTCTTGGGGGCGACGGACGAGGCGAGCCGCGCCGCCGGACGTCATGTCGGGATTGCCTGGGCGCTCACCGGCTTGATGCGCGCGGTGCTGTTCCACGCCAAGGCGAACCATGTGCCGTTGCCGCAGGATCTTTTGGCCGGCGCGGCCCTGACGCCGCACGACGTTCAGGAACGGCGCAACGCCGCCCGGCTCGGCGGCGTCATCGAACAGGTCGCGCGCACCGCGCGCGCGCATCTCGACAAGGCGCGTGGCTACCGGGCGCGGATCGACAAACGCGCCCTGCCGGCGCTGCTGCCGGCGACTCTCGCGGACTCATATCTCGAAGGGTTGCGGCGCCGGAAGTACGACGTGTTCGATCCGCGTCACGCGCTACAGCGGCCCGCCGTCGGACGTCTCATCTGGAATGGGCTGCGCGGGCGCTTTTAGGCCTCGCCGTGTCGCGATCGCGGCCCACACGGCGCAGACGGCCAGGGTCACGAGGGCCAGCACCGCGAAGCCGCCCAGCGCATTGCCCACCGTCAGCAACAGGTGCTCGGTGACGCCCTGGAAGCGCCCGCGCGGCGGCGCTTTCGGCATCACGCCGAAGAACACGAAGAAGGCGTAGGCCGTCAGAAGGATGCGGAAATACCAGGTCCGCATCAGATATTTGAAATAGGCGCTCATTCCGCCGCCGGCTTCAGGCCCAGCCAGGCGTCCAGATCCGCGCGCGCGCGCGCGGCCATGGCCTTCTTGCGCTCGCGTCCGCGCAGCGGCCTGTTTTTGCCGTCGCGCGCGTCGATGTCCGGGAACAGGCCGAAGTTGATGTTCATCGGCTGGAAGGTCGCCGCGTCGGCGCCGCCGGTGATATGGCTCAGAAGCGCGCCGAGCGCCGTTGTCGCGGGCGGAAGGTTCGGCACCCGTCCGCGCCGCTCGGCGGCGGCGAAACGTCCCGTCATCAGCCCGACGGCGGCGCTTTCCACATAACCTTCGCAGCCCGTGATCTGACCCGCGAAGCGCAGGCGCGGCATGGCCTTCAGGCGCAGGGACTTGTCCAGGAGGCGGGGCGAATTGATGAACGTGTTGCGGTGGATCCCGCCCAGGCGCGCGAACTCGGCGTTCTCGAGGCCCGGGATCATGCGGAAGACGCGCGCCTGTTCGCCGTGTTTCATCTTGGTCTGGAAACCGACCATGTTGAACAGCGTGCCGAGGGCGTTGTCCTGGCGCAATTGCACGACCGCCCAGGGGCGATGCCCGCTGCGCGGATCGCGCAGGCCCACCGGCTTCATGGGGCCGTGGGCGAGGGTGTCGACGCCGCGCTCGGCCATGACTTCGATCGGAAGGCAGCCGTCGAAGTAGGGCGTGTCTTTCTCCCACTGTTTGAATTCGGTCTTTTCGCCGCGGCGCAGCGCGTCGACGAAGGCTTCGTACTGCGCCTTATCGAGGGGGCAGTTGATGTAATCCGCGCCGCCGCCGCCGTCCACGTCGGCGCCCTTGTCGTAACGCGACTGGAACCAGGCGACGCTCATGTCGATGGACTCTTTGTGCACGATGGGTGCGATGGCGTCGAAGAAGGCCAGCGCGTCTTCCCCCGTCAGGGCGCGGATCGCCGCGCTCAGGGCCGGCGAGGTGAGGGGGCCGGTGGCGATGACGACGCTGTCCCAGTCCGCGGGCGGCAGGCCCGCGACCTCGTCGCGGACCAGGCTGACGTTCGGATGTGCGAGCAGCTTTTCCTGGACCGCGGCGGCGAAGCCCTCGCGGTCCACGGCCAGCGCGGACCCCGCCGGAACCCGATGGGCGTCGGCGGCCGCCATGATCAGGGATCCGCAGCGGCGCATCTCGGAATGCAGGAGGCCGACGGCGTTATAGTCCGCGTCGTCCGAGCGGAAGGAGTTGGAACACACCAGTTCCGCCAGGCTCTCGGTTTTATGGGCGTCGGTCATGCGGCCGGGGATCGAAAGGCTGCGCATCTCGTGGAGCACGACCGGATGGCCGGCTTCCGCGGCCTGCCAGGCCGCCTCGCTGCCGGCGAGGCCGCCGCCGACGATATGGATCGGTTTTTCAAGGGTCATGGGGCCACCATAAGGCCAAAAGCGGCAACTTCAACGCGCGAAAAATGTGGTGTATGTTCCGCACCCCGAAGGCCAGCTCAACGCCAGGCAAGAACAGAAGATATGTCCGAACAGCGCTTTTATGTCGTCGGCGGCGAATACGCCGATACCTCGTTCCGCGAGCCCTATCCCGGCACCAAGCTGGAGACCTACGGCCCCTTCGCCAGCGAACGCGAAGCCAAGATCCGCTGGCGGGAACTCACCGGCCAGAGCATCGACAACGCCATGGTGCGTTACTTCATCTCCGCCGATGAAAAGATCGGCGAGAAGAAGAACAGCTATTGGGTGGTCGGCGGCGAATATGCCGATTCGTCATTCACCCGCCTCGCGTCCGGCAAGGAATTGGAGGTCTACGGCCCCTTCGAGCAGGGCGAGGCGCTGGGTTTTTGGCGCGCGCTGGCCTCGAAGAGCATCGACGACGCGCTGATGCGCTACGACATCCGCGAGAACTACGAAGCCGGTGACGCCGGCGCGAAGCGCGGCGCCGTCCGTCTGGCCGTCACCGCCACCAAGTCCATCACCATCGCGGCCGATCACGGCGCGGTGTTCAGGCATCTCTCGGCGCAAAAGCCGAAAGCGCCGTGGACGGGCGGCGGCGTCACGCGCGGCGATGCGGAAACCGGCATCGTCGATCACACGCTCGTCGACGCGGCGGGCAACCAATGGCCGGCGGCCGCCCGCGTCGTGGCCGCGGGCGGCGGCGCGGTCTATGTCGTGACCTTCACCAAGCCGGCCATCGTCGCCGAGGCGGATTTCGCCGCGGCCATGCGCCGGGTGGACGACGAGCTTTCCGCCCTTAAACGCGCGCTCGAAAAATAATCTCCGGTTTGGGACCGCGCTATTCCGCGGCGGTGGTCCGCACCGCGGAACATTGCTGCGTCCCGCAAAAATCGATGGCACCGGTCAGACGGTCGAGCCGGTAGACGAAGCTGTTGGCTGAATTCGGCACCGGCGCGATGGCGTAGCGGTCGCTCAGCAGGCCGACGCCGGCGTAGGCAATCGAGAAAATGAACGTCGCGATGACGATGGCGCGCGACAGGCCGGTGGGAAGGGTCTTCTGCTTCGCCGGGCCGGCCTCCGCGGCGCCTTCGCCCTCGTCGATGTTCGGCTTCTTGGCCGGCGGTTTGGCCGGGCCCTTGGTGTCCGGGCCTTTGTGGTCGGCGCCCTTGTGGTCCGTATGCGTATCCGAAGCCATGGCTTTACTCCTTAGACTATGCGGGCCGAGTAAACTTGCATGAAGCGGAGAAGGACGTGTTTAAGGCTGGCGCTGCGGTGCACGTCGCCGCTCGCGACCGCGCTTTGGATGTCGCGGCTGAGGGCCGCGCGAACGCAGAGGCGCCCTTCCGGCGTTGTGGCCAGATAGCGGTCGAGTTCGGCGTCGTCGCAATCGGACTCGAAGTTCCGGGCCGCGAGATCGGCGAGTTCGTCCTCGCTCAGATCCGACAGGTTCATACATTCTTTCCAGGTCATGGCCACGCGGGACGACGTCATCGGAATTCTCTCTATCGACGGTGACTCGCAGAAAAGGTGCCGGAACGGCCGCGGCGCGAATATTGTGGATTCTACGTACGCAAGGCTGCGGATGCGCCGGAACCATTTCCGCGGGGTCCGCGTTCTCATTTCGCATGTGTGACCTGTCGAAATCGCGGGCCCGCGCCCTGGCGCCGGCCCTTGTCCTCCTGGTGCTGGCGGCCTGCGGAAGCTCGCCCACCGCCTATGAACGCGCCCGCGCCGACTATTACGACAGCAAGGGCGAATACCTCGAGGACGCGGCGCTGACCTCGAAAGTCGCCGCGGCTCTGCTCGACGAGCCGCGTTTGCGCCGGTCCTCCATCCGCGTCACCACCTACGGCAACATCGTCCAGCTCACGGGACAGGTCGACTCCTTGCGCGACGCTTACATCGCCGAGGATCTCGCCGCGTCCGTGATCGGCGTGCGCCGCGTCGACAACGATCTCGTCGTCAACTGATCCGTTTCCGCTCAGCCCGCGCGGCCATATTTCTTTTCGGGGCTTTCCGAAAGGCCGGGAATGGAATCCGTATCGGCGGAGCCGCACACCACCCTGTTTCGGCCCTGGTGTTTGGCCTGATACAGCGCGTCGTCCGCCGTCTGCATCCACGCCTCCTGCGTCTGCTCGGACCAGTATTCCGCGACACCGATGGAGATCGTCACCGGCCGCTGCTCGATGAGGCGCGACTCGCTCATCAGCTTGCGCAGGGCTTCGGCCTGTTTCACGGCGGCGTTGGCGCGCGTGTCCGGCAGCAGCAGCAGGAACTCCTCGCCGCCCATGCGGAACAGGCGGTCGAGCTTGCGCGAGCGGTTCTTGATCAGCGCCACCATGCCCTTCAGCACCTTGTCGCCGACATGGTGGCCGAAGTCGTCGTTGACCCGTTTGAAATGATCGATGTCGAGCACCAGGATCGAGACCGGCGCGCCCGTGCGCCGGTTGCGCTCGATGGCCTCCGCCAGCGAGATATCCATCTGGCGGCGATTGTAGGCGCCGGTGAGGGGGTCGGTGAGCGCCTGGCCCACCAGTTCCCGCTGAAGCTGGCCGATGATGTTGAGGATGATGTTGATGATCACCACGGTCAGCCCCAGCGAGACCACGAAGCGCAGGGTGATCTCGGGACCGACATAGATGTAAGCCGTCGCCGACGCCAGCACGCTCAACGTCAGGCTGCCGACGTTCGCCGCGCGGCGCGGCAGCACGAAATAGCAGAACAGGACCGCCGGGTAGGTCCACAAGGCACCGTAGAACCCTTGCTGCTTCAGCGACAGCATGATGCTGACGCCCATCGGAATGAGCAGAAAGCCGAACGGGAAGGGCGCGCGTTTCTTCCGGTGGATGGCGATGGCGTCGACGCCGAGGATGAACACCACCAGAAGGATCGCGCCGCCGAGAAGATAACGTCCCTGAACGAGGTCGTTGATCGCGAAGGGCGCCAGGAAGATCGCGCCGGCGATCGCCATCAAACGCATGATGCGCTCGCGGTAGGCGGCGAGAATGTCGCGGCCAGGTTCAGCGCCTGGCCCGGTTTCGGGATCGCTCATGCATTTCCCATGGCCGTTGCCGGCCGCCTGGTCCCAACCTCGCGGGAATCATAGCAGCTGGAATGCGAAGCGTCCCCCAAGTTCCCGCCAAAGGGATCCGCGCGCCAGGGTTGAGAATTGCGTGCCGGACCGCCTGCGCCCCTCTGGACGGCTTCCACCGGGCTCTCTACATTAGCGTCATGAATTACATCGCATTGGGTGCGGCCCTGGCCGCCGGAACCGCCGCCGTCTCCCGTAACGCCTTCGCGCAGGACGGGATTCCGCAATTCATTCCTGCCGAAGTCAGCGTCTTTGAGGACAAAGTCGTCAACGGCAAGAAGATCTACAAGTTCGCGACCACCGACGGCCATCCGTTCTACACCCGCGACAAGGACGAACCGAACAAGTCCACCTGCACCGACGAGTGCAAGGAAGACTGGTCGCCGGTGCGGGCCCGCGCCAACGCCAAGCCGGAAGCCGAATGGACGCTTTTCGACCGCGGCAACGGCTACATGCAGTGGGTCTACAAGGGCAAGCCGATCTACCAGAACGTCGCCCAGGCCCTGGGCCAGGATGTAAAGATCCCCGCCGGCTGGACCGAGTTGAACCCGTAAGGGTTTGAACGCGAAAAGTTCCCGCTTCGCGCGCTGAAACTTATCCACAGGGGCCCGGTTCAGGCCTGTAAAAAGCGCGCGCGGGGCGCAGATTCCGCAAGGGTCGCACCGGCGCGAAGCGCTATAATTGGCCCGCTTTTCACGGCGTTTTGAAAAGGCGCACCCGTCCGCATCCGCGCGCGGCGGGGCGGACTCATGCGATGGCCAAGGCGGGCGGCAAGTCGAGCGATCCGACGAAATGGCTGGAGCGGGCCGCGCACATCCGCGGCCTGGGCCGCGGCGTTCGCGACCGCCGCATCGCGCCGATGTTCGAGCGGCTCGCGGCGCGCCTGGAAGAGATCGGCATCGCCAAGGCCGAAGCGGAGATGAGAGCCAGAGAAACACAAATGGAGACTATGAGGCGGCGGGGGACATCCGGGGGCGAATTGAACATGAGCACACGGAGCAAAAGCGATGACCATGAGAAGGCCCCCCGCCTTGAAGAGCAAGGGCGCCGGCGTTCGTAGGGGAACGCGCCGGCCACGGCGCCCGCCCGGACTGAAACGCGCCTACGACGAAGACGACGACAGCTTCGACGTCCCCGAGACGGCCCTCGGCGGCGCGAAGGATTAGGTGTCGCCGATTATTTCGCGCGAACCCGCCAACTTTCCGTCGCGCTCCGCGTTTAAAGGCGGGGGCAATTTCGCATCCCATTCGGTTTTCGAACGAAGGAGACGGGCCTTGGTTCCGACGCAAGCCCACGCACGCCGCGCGCCCATCAGATGCGACGACGCCGCATCCGTGATCGCGGCCATCGAAGAGAGCTGGACGCAGCATCACGCCGGAAAGCCGGGCGTGGTGCTCGGGCTCTACGATTTTCTCAATCAACTCCTCGCGCAGGAAGGCTGCGTCGTCGACACCACGGACGGTCTCGATATTCTCGAACACTGCCGCCGGCGCAATCTGCCCATCGTCGATATTCTTCACGCCGTCGAGGAGCGGGTGCGCGCGGCGGGTTACGGCGGCGGCCGTCTTGGGCTCGCCGATTTCACCGCCGCCGGCCGGCCGGTCTATGTGTTCTACGACGCGGCCCGCTTCAAGAACTTCGACGAACTCAAACGCTCCGTCGCGCGCCGCGTCACCCCGGCGGCCGGCGCCGGGCCATAAAAAGCTCAACCCCGGGGCAGCGGCGGAATGGCGATCGTGCCGCCGGTGATCGGGCAGGGGTTGGAGAGATTGGTGGCGCGGTCCGGCGGCAACCGAGGCTTTCGCGGCCCCGGCATTCAGTTTTTTGGGGGAATGGAACCCCAAACCCCCTAAAATCGCCCTGAGTTCATGGGAACGATTATAACGAGGGGAGAGGATCCAATATGAAAGTCGACGGAAGCTGCCACTGTGGGGCCATCACCTATACCGCCGAGGTCGACCCGGAGAAATGCTCCATCTGTCATTGCAACGACTGCCAGATCACGGCGGGTTCCGCCTTCACCTTCAGCGTGCCCACGGTCGACGCCAAGGTGAATTTCACCAAGGCCCAGCCGTCGATCTACATGAAGACGACCGCCGACAGCGGCCGCCCGCGCGCGCACGCCTTTTGCCCGACCTGCGCCACGCGCATCTACTCGGCCAGCGTCGCGCCCGCCGCCCCGCAGATCACCCTGCGCGCCGGTCCTCTCAAGCAGCGCCGTGAACTCACCCCGAAACGCCAACTCTGGTGCAGCGCCGCCCTCGACTGGCCCCAAGCCCCCGGCGAAAAACTCGCCGAGCAGTAAGGTTTTCTCTTCTGGTCATCCTGGGCCGAAGGCCCCCACGGCCAAAGATCCAAGGATATCTGTTTTCTGTTTTTAGCGAGGCTGGCCCATGTCTCTCTTCGACTGCAAACACACCATCCACCGCCATCATCACCACTTCGGCTGGGACAACGCCCTCGCACCGGTGAAGACCGTCGCGCCGGGCGACACCCTGTTCCTCGAATGCACGGACTCCAGCGCCGGCCAGTTCAATCCGAACAGCACGGCCGCCGCGCTCGCCGCCCTCGACTTCGGCAAGGTGAACCCCGTCACGGGGCCCGTCTGCGTCGACGGCGCCGAACCGGGCGACGTCCTCAAGATCACGCTGCTCGGCTTCGAGCCGTCGGGTTGGGGCTGGACCGCGCTGATCCCCGGCTTCGGCCTCCTGACGGACCAGTTCCCCGATCCTGAACTCCACGTCTGGAAATACGACGGCGCCGCCCTGACGCCCGCGCTGTTCGGCAGCAACGCGCGCGTGCCGCTGAAGCCCTTCGCCGGCACCATCGGTGTCGCGCCGGCCGAGAAGGGCCGGCACTCGGTCGTTCCGCCCCGCCGCGTCGGCGGCAACATGGACATCCGCGATCTCAACGCCGGCGCGACGCTGTACCTTCCCATCGAGGTGAAAGGCGCGCTGCTTTCCATCGGCGACACCCACGCCGCCCAGGGCGACGGCGAGGTCTGCGGCACCGCCATCGAAAGCCCTATGAACGTCGCCGTGAAACTCGACCTCGTCAAACAGACGAAATTGTCCAGCCCGCGTTTCACCACGCCGGGGCCCGTCACCGCGCATCTCGACAAGAAAGGCTACGACGTCACCACCGGCGTCGGCCCCGACCTCATGCAGGCCGCGCGGGCCGCCGTGTCGAACATGATCGACCTGCTCGTCGCCCGGCACGGCTTCTCGCCGCCGGACGCCTACATGCTGTGTTCGGTGTGCGGCGATCTGCGCATTTCGGAGATCGTCGATATGCCGAACTGGATCGTGAGCTTTTATTTTCCGCGCGTGGTCGTCGAATGACCGCTAGCTCGCGTCCACTTCAAAGCACCGGCGCCCGTCTTTTCCGGCGACCGCGCCCGGATGCTCTTCGCGCAGCCGCGCACACACTTCGATCTTCGTGGCATCGATGACGCGGTACCCGTAAATCTCGAACGTCTGCGGATCCGCGGTGCGGATGTTGCGCGCCTTCTTCCGCACCTCGTCCAGGCTCTGCGGAAGCGCGCCGTCTTTCTTGTAAATCTCGACGGCCGCGTCGGCGATGCGCTGCAAGTCCTCCAGGCGCCGGTCGTCCGCGCGCCCGGGCGCGTCGCGCTCCGCGACTTTCTCATTCATCAGCCGCACCCCGACGGTGAGGGTCGTCGTCAGGATCGCGGCGACGATGCCGGTGAAAAGGATGCGGCGCGGGGTCCAATTCAGCGGATTCATGTCGGCAGTTTCATGGGGGAATTGAAATCCTAGGTCGTGGCCGGGCGGGGTATTTCCGCCTGTTCTTTCATAATCGCTTTTGGAGTTGACGGGAATCAATTCAGGGCCCGGCGTTTTTGAATACGTATGCGCCGTACAGATTTAAAGCCCCATGCGTCTCACTCAATTCACCGACTACTCCCTGCGCGTCGCGCTCTATCTTACGGAAAACCCGGGCCGGGCCTGTTCGGTGCGCGAAATCGCCGACTGGTTCGGGATCTCGCGCGACCATCTGGTGAAGGTGGCCCACAATCTCGTGCGGCTCGGTTTCGTATCCAGCGCCAAGGGGCGCGGCGGCGGCCTGCGGCTGGCCCGTCCGCCCGAGACGATCACGCTCGCCGAGATCGTGAAGGCGACGGAGAGCGACTTCCACACGGTCGAGTGTTTCGACGCCGCGCGAAACACCTGCCGCATTACCAGGGGCTGCCGCCTGAAGCATGTCCTCGGCGGCGCGACCCGCGCCTTTCTTGCCGCGCTCGAAGCCCGCACGCTGGCCTCGGTCGCGGCGCCCAGCCTTTCTTTCTCAACACCACAAAAGGAGCAGAACCATGAATATCGCCGTGAAGTCCCTCTTTGATCGCATTGGCGGCCCCGCCGCGGTGAACGCGGCCGTCGACGTCTTCTATCGCAAGGTCCTTTCCGACAATCGCGTCGCGCATTTCTTCGACGACGTCGACATGGACCGCCAGGCCGCCAAGCAGAAGGCGTTCCTGACCATGGCGTTCGGCGGGCCGAACAACTACACGGGCCTCGACATGCGCAAGGGCCACAAGCACCTCGTCGCCCGCGGACTCAACGACAGCCATGTCGACGCCATCATCGAGCTGCTGGGCGCCACCTTGAAGGAACTCGGCGTGGCCGACAGCGATATCGGCGAAGTCGCCAAGATCGCCAACAGCGTGCGCGACGACGTCCTCGATCGCTAAACGCCAATCCGCACGGTTGAAGGCAGGCTTATGTCGGCACGTATTTCCTACGGTCATTCCGCGTTCGAGACTGAAGCGGGTGAAAGCGTTCTCGATTGCCTCACGCGCAACGGGATCGCCGTGCCGCATGCCTGCCGCTCCGGGGTCTGCCAGTCCTGCCTCATGCATGCCGAGGAGGGACAGATCCCGGAAGCCGCGCAGAAAGACCTGCAGCCGGCTTACATCAAACAGGACATGTTCCTGGCGTGCCAGTGCCGCCCCGACGGCGACATGCGGGTCGGCCTGCCGGACAACGCCCTCCTCGACACGCATGCGGTCATCAGCTTCAAGGAAATGCTGAACCACAACGTGATGCGCGTCGGCCTCGTCACGCCCACGCCCTACGCCTGCGAGCCCGGCCAGTATGTGACCTTGCTCAACGCCGACGGCGTGGCGCGCAGCTATTCCATCGCCAACAATCCGGGCGAGGACCATTTCATCGAACTGCATGTGCGCCTGTTGAAGGACGGCGCCATGAGCGACTTTTTTGTCGGCGCCGAACTCGGAGAGTCCCTCGTCGTGCGCGGACCGGCGGGCAAGTGCTTCTACGTGGCGGAGGGCGATCAGGATTATCCGCTCATGCTCGCGGGAACGGGCACCGGCCTCGCGCCGCTCTACGGAATCCTCCGGGCCGCGCTCTCGCAGGGGCACAAGGGACCCATCCAGCTTTTTCACGGCGTCCTCAGCGAGCCCGACCTCTATCTCCACGCGCGTCTCCTGGAACTGGCCGCGCTGCATCCCAATGTCGGCTACACGCCCTGCGTTCTCGACGGTGTCGACGGGAAGGGCTATTTCGCGGGCCAAATCGAGACGGCCGTCCTGACCTCCGTCCCGGCGGACAAGGCCGCCACGCGCCTGTTCCTCTGCGGCGCTCCGGAGTTCGTGAACGGCATGCGCCGGAAGGCCTTCCTCGCGGGTTTTGCCTCAAAACACATCTTCGCCGACCCGTTCCTTCCGGCGAAACCGGCCGCCGCCGCGGCCTAAAGAACAGGGTCCGCCGCCGCGGCCTGTGAGCGAAACGTTGTCGGCGGGCCGGTTTCGAGGCTAGTCTTTCTCCCGTTCCAGGGGAGGGGCTCATGAAGAAGGTCATCGTTACCGTTCTTGCGGCGGCGTTTTCACTGAGCGCGCCGGCCGTGCTTGCCGCCGATGCGCCGAAGCGGCCTTACCCCAGGCACGAGCTTGATCCAGGCTGGCCCAAGCAGTTTCCCGGCAATATGGTCATGGGCGATCCCGCCGGTGTCGCGGTCGATCCGTCCAACGATCACGTCTGGGTGCTCTCGCGCCAGAGGAACGTGAACCCCGAGTGGCTGGGGCTCACCCGGTCGCCGCCCACCTCGGTCTGCTGCGCCTACATGCCGGCGGTCGCCGAATTCGACGCCGACGGCAATTACATCCAGGGCTGGGGCGGACCGTTCACGCCCACCGCCGACGCCGGGACCTACGACTGGCCCGAGGGCGAGCACGGCATCACCGTCGATTACAAAGGCAACGTGTGGATCTGCGGCTATGTGAACAACCGCGAGGCCAAGAAGGACGACAACCACTGTCTCAAGTTCACCAGGCAAGGCCGCTTCCTGCTGCAGATCGGCAAGCCGAACATGAGCAAGGGAAGCCTCGATACCGAGAACCTCAACCACGCGACCAAGGTCGTGGTGTGGCCCAAGACGAACGAGGCCTTCATCTCCGACGGTTACGTGAACCGCCGTGTCATCGTGGTGGACGCGGACAGCGGAAAGTTCAAGCGCATGTGGGGCGCTTATGGGAATAAGCCGGACGACGGCGCGCCGCGCGAGCGCACGTTCGACGGTCCGCCGCCGCAGCAGTTCAACAATGTGCACGGCATCGAAATCACCAATGACGGCCTGGTTTACGTCAACGACCGCCAGAACAACCGCATCCAGGTGTTCGACCTCCAGGGGAAGTTCCAGAAGGAGGTGTTCATCGACCGCGCCACACGCTCCAGCTTCGGAACGTCCTTCAGCCTCGCCCTTTCGGCCGACAAGGAGCAGCGCTTCCTCTACGTGGCCGATCTCGCGAACTTCCGCGTGAGCGTGCTCGACCGCAAGAGCCTCGAGATCATCCCCGAAGCCGCCTTCGGCCACGCCGGCCCCTACGCCGGCCAATTCCTGCGCCTGCATCTTCTGGCGTCCGACACCAAGGGCAACATCTATACGTCCGAGGCGAACGGCGGGAAGATCCAGAAGTGGCTGTTCAAAGGGCTCGTACAATAAGGCGATGGCCTCGCGCCGGGACATCTCGTGCCTATGCCGCGCATCTTCGAACTCGAAGAAACCACGGTCGCCGCGGTCCACCGGGCGTTCGCGGACGGCGGTCTGACTTGCGCGGCGCTGACGGACTCCTATCTCGCCCGCATCGCGGCCTTCGACCGGCAGGGCCCGAAACTCAACGCGGTCGTCGCGGTCAACCCCAAGGCGCGCGAAATCGCCGACGCCATGGACAAAGCCTGGCGCGGGAACCGCGCCGCCTGCGGCCCGCTCCACGGCATTCCGATCCTGCTCAAGGACAACTTCGACACCGCCGACATGCCGACCACCGGTTCGGCGCTGGCGCTAAAGGAATCCCGGCCCGGGAAGGACGCCTTCACCGTGGCGCGGCTCAAGGCCGCCGGCGCGCTTGTGCTCGCCAAAACCACGCTCACCGAGCTTGCCATGGGCGGCACCACCGCCGGCTCGCTGCACGGCCAAACCCTCAATCCCTATGACCTTACCCGCACGCCTGGCGGCTCCAGCGGCGGCACCGGGGCAGGGGTCGCGGCCAACTACGCGGTCTTCGGCACCGGCAGCGACACCTACCAGTCCATCCGTTCGCCGTCTTCGGCCTGCGCCCTCGTGGGCTTGCGCGGGACGCGCGGCCTCGTCAGCCGCGCCGGCCTCATTCCTTTTTCCTTCACGCAGGACGAAGCGGGCGTCCTCGCGCGCAATGCCGGCGATCTCGCCCGCGCGCTGGATGTAATGGCGGGGTTCGACATCGCCGATCCCGTCACCGGGGCCGCCGCCGGGCATATCCCGAAGACCTACACGGCTTTCCTCGATCCCGGCGCGCTCAAGGGCAAGCGCTTCGGTGTATTGCGTCAAATGTTCGGCACGGACGCGGTTCACGCCGAGGTCAACCGCGCCGTGGCGCGCGTGCTCGATGAACTCCGGGAACGCGGCGCCGCCGTCATGGAAATCGAAATCCCCGATCTCGAAACGCTGACATCGGACGTCGGCCTGGCCGACTATGAACTCAAGGCCGGGCTCGACAGGTATCTCGGCGCCGTCGGCGGGTCGGTGAAGTCTTTCGACGACTATGTCGCGCACGGCAGCTTCGCGCCCGAGGTCGCCGCGCAGGTGGAGGCCGCGCGGACCAAAAGCATGTTGGAGCCGGGTTACGAGGCGGTTTTCGTGAAACGCGGAAACTTGCGCGCCGCGTTGCAGGCCGCGATGACGCGGCGCGGGCTGGACGCCGTCGTCTATCCGCATCAGCGCCGGTTGGTGGCGAAGATCGGCGCTGAGCAGTTGGAACGCAACGGCGTGCTTGCCAACGCCAGCGGACTGCCGGCGATGACCGTGCCCGGCGGTTTCTCTTCGCCGACGAATGAAGCGCCGCTCGGCGTGCCGGTCGGCGTTGAATTTCTCGGCCGTGAATGGAGCGAAGGCCTGTTGATCGGCATCGCCTACGCGCTCGAGCAGGCGACGCATTACCGTCGCCCACCCGTTCTCAAAGCGTCTTGGAGCGGTTCAGTGGGAAGGCCGGAATTTACCCGACCTTAGCAGCCCATCCGGCACCGCCGCAGTCGTCGGAATAGAAAACTTATGGAAGCACAGAGGCGCAGCTAAGCAGCAGCCGCCTCCAAATTAGAAAGCCACGTCTGAAAGTGTGGACAGGCTGCGGAAATGGCATCCAAGCCAATTTCTAAAGCTGCTGACCTGCCCTGTTTCTTCGGACCAGTTTTAACGTGAAAGAGCGGCCCCCTGTTGCTGCTGGTGTTGGACAACGGGCCGGGGCGCGAAGGCCCCAAGTACCGCAGCGTCCCGGCCCGTTGCATGCTCGGACGCTGATGTGGTTTTCGCCGCGAACTCCGCCGGCGTGAGATAACCGAGGCTCGAATGCGGCCGAACCTCGTTATAGTGCCGCCGCCAGGCCTCGATGATGACTTGCGCTTCCGCGCGCGGGCGACGAACTCTGGCCAGTAGCACATTGGGAACAAGCTGTACGGAAGCCTTGTTCGGCGGCGCGCATCGCGAGCCGGCAATTAAAGCAGTTCACCTATTTGAACTGCGTTCAGCGCCGCGCCCTTGCGCAGGTTGTCGCCGACCACGAACAGCGCGAGGCCGTGTTTCACGGTCGGGTCCTTGCGCACACGGCCCACGAACACCGGGTCCGCGCCGGTGGCGTCCAGCGGGTTCGGCACGTCCGTGACGACCACGCCCGGCGCCTTTTCGAGCAGGGCGAGGGCCTGTTCCGGCGAAATCGGGCGCTCGAATTCAAGATTCATGGACAGGGAGTGGCCCGTGTACACCGGCACGCGCACGCAGGTCCCGGACACTTGCAGGCCCGGGATTTCCAGGATCTTGCGGCTTTCGTCGCGCAGCTTCAGCTCTTCCTCGGTGTAGCCGTCTTCCACGTACACGTAGTTCAGCGGCGAGACGTTGAAGGCGATGCCCTGCGGCCACTTCTTCTTATGCGGACCGAGGTCGACCGCGTCGCCCTTGCGCGACAGGGCGGCCGACCGAGGACCGGCGGCGAGGATTTGCGCCTCGAGTTCCTGGATGCCGGCCAATCCGCCGCCCGACACGGCCTGGTAGGTGCTCGCGATGATGCGCGTCAGGCCGGCCGCTTCGTGCAGGGGCTTCAGCACCGGCATCGCCGCCATGGTCGTGCAGTTCGGGTTCGCGATGATGCCCTTGCGGATGTTCTTGAGGGCGTGCGGGTTCACTTCCGAGACGATGAGGGGAACGTCCGGGTCGTTGCGCCAGGCCGACGAGTTGTCGATCACGATCGCACCCGCGGCGGCCACTTTCGGCGCCAGCGCCTTGGACGTGGAACCGCCGGCCGAGAAGAACACGATATCCAGGCCCTTGAAGTCCGCCGCCGCGGCGTCCTCGACGGCGATCTCGCGATCCTTCCAGCGCAGCGTCTTGCCCACCGAGCGCGCGGAGGCGAACAGGCGCAGCGTGGCGATGGGGAAATCGCGCTCGGCGAGGATGGACAGCATGAACTCGCCCACAAGGCCGGTCGCGCCAACGACGCCGACGTTCTTGGGGGATTGAGAGGCGGACATCTTTCTTCTCCTGTTTGGCCCCGCTCGGACCGGCGCGGGTGTTGGAAACAACAAAGGCCCCGTCCGATCCGGCGAGGCCTTTGTTGAGTGTGTGCTTTATCTTGCTCTGCTTACGCGCACGCCCCCGACGCCCCACCCGTGGTGGTCGTTTTTTTCGTCGTGGTCGTTTTCGGCGTCATACGCATGCGCGGAACATAGCCAAATTCGGCCGGAAGTAAAGCCTTGCTCTTTCCCGTCACTCTAAACCGCCGCGCCGCCAGCGCGCCCAGGCCGAGGGCGAGCAGCGCGCTCGCGGGCTCCGGCACGTTGGACGGTTGATTTTCCCCAAGATCGAATGTCGCGGTGATGGAAAGGCCGAAGGTGAAGAGGAACGTGGCGCCGGGCAGGAAGTCGATCAGTTCCGCATAGACCGAAGCCTGGCTGGCGTCCGGCGAACCCACGCCGCAGGTCGTCGGCGACCAGACCGTTCCGGACTCGCCGCGATACCCGACCGAGCACTCATGCGTGTCGCCGACGCTGCTGCTTCCGCCGCCGCCGACGGAACTCGAGAAGCTCGCCCACTGTGTGGCGGCGTCGTCGATGCCGAGGCCGACGCCGGGCCCGCCCGGGTTGAAGGCGCTGAACCACACGCTCAGCCCCGCGAAGCCGTTGATGGCGTGATCGGAGGTGTTGGTGATGACCACGCTTCCGGTCGCATCGACGCTATAGGTGCCGGACTCCGTCACGGTCTGGCTGAGGAAAAGTGTCTTGGCGCATCCGCGCGCGCCGCCTTCGGCGTCGCCGCGGCAGCTCAAGCTGAGGCCTTGGGGAAGAGGCTCCCACGCGCTCGGCGCCGCCTCCCAAAGGGCGCGCACATCGACAAAAGGCGCGGCGGACGCGGGCGGCGCGATGAGCGGCAAGGCAAGGATCGTCGCGGCGGCCAGGACGTGCTTCAACACGGCGGTCACTTTCGGCAAGGGGCGGGCCCGGCCGCAAAAATGCAACCTCCATGCCAGTGTCGGACTTCGTGAGAATCTCGGGCCTTGGCGCGCGTCACGCGAACCGGCTGTCAAGAAAGCCGACGTTTATCCGCGCACCGCGAAGCCCGTCATGCGCGCGATCGCTTCTTTCAGGCAGTCCGATTCCGCCGCCTTGCAGGTCAGGTAAGCGCGAAGGTGCCCCTTCACGGTGCCGACCACCGAGGACTCCCACACCGGTTCCACGTAACCCGGCTCCTTGATGTGCCAATGCCGGCACATATAGGGCTTCTTTCCGGTCTGCTGGGCGTAGGTCCTGGCCTGCGGCAAGGCTTCCGCGACGGCGTCGGAGAGCAGTTTCTTGCCCTCGGCGACAAAGAACGTGATCGGCGGCCCGTCGACACAGATCGCGATACCGTATCCGGAGGCTTCCGACATCGCGAGTTTTTGCCATCCGGTGGACGGAAACGCATTCGCGGCGGCGTCTTCCGCGGCCTTCTCGGCGTTCGGGCCGGTGACCACGAGAATTTCGCCGGTCACGTCGTTCCCCATGACGGCGAGGCGCAACGCCGGCGTCTTCTCGGGGGCGAGGGGAACGGTCTGCTTGGGCTGTTGCGGAATGACCGCCTGGATCGCCGCGTCGGCCGTCTTCCGTTCGGGGGCGGTCTGCATGCCGGGGCGTGACCACGGCGCGCTCGTGAAGCGCGTCGCGCCGTTGCACTCCGGGCAGTAGCTCTGGATGCCCTCGCGCGCGACCGCGACCTCGGCGGTGGTCGCGCGCATGGTGCAGTAGCCGCGGGCCGTCGGGCTCACCAGCCCTTCGCCGCGAAGGTAGGCTGCATATTCCTCGCCGTACTTCGCGCGCTCGTTCACGGGGCCGACGGGCAGCGTCTGGGTCATGTAGACGGTGCCGTTCGCGGCGTTGGGCACATAGCAATAAAAATACTGAGGCGCCTGCGCCCGCGCGGCGGCCGCGAGGCAGACGGCGGCGAGAAGCGCGCCGGCGAGGGACAGGACAATGCGCATCGTGGTTCCCAATCACATCGAGTTCAGGACCCGCACCGCGCCTTCGTGGGCGTTATAGGTGCGGTTGGAGTCGGCTTCGCTGTAACCCTGTTCGATCGCGTTCAGGTACATCTTGTAGTATTCGAACGCCACGCCACAGTGAGAGAAGAGCTGCTTGTTGGCGCCGCCCTCGAAGGCGTGGGTGCGATAGTTGCCGATGGTGAAACCGGGGCATTGCGGGCCTTCGGCGAGGTTGGGCCGCGTCGGGTAGCTGCCGCGCACGCCCGTCGGGCCGCCGCCCAAGCCGCTCACGCCGCCGAGACCGCCGCCGCCAAGGCCGGTATAGGGATTCACGCCGCCGGGGATCGCGCCGAGCGCGTTTCCGCCGCCGCCAAGGCCGAGACCCGCGGCCACCGGGTTGCCGCCCGACTGTGCGGCCGCGACGCCGTTCAGGATCGGCGCCAGTTCCGGCGCGGCCTGCGACACCGCCGCGATATAGGCTTGCGGGCTGGACATTGCGCCCTGGATGGTGTTCGCGAAGTTCAGCACGTCGAACAGGCTGGGGCCGGAATCTTCCTCGGCCTGCCGTGCGGCGGCCTCGGCCCGCTCCTGCGCGAGGCGCGCCTGTTTGGCCTGCGTGCGGTCGGCGAAGATCTTCAGCATGTTGTCGTCCACCGCGCGATAGCTGATCTTCGTCTGCTGCTTGTTCGCCGCCGTGAACAGCGACGTCCACTCGTTGCCCGCGCCGGACAGCATCCACGTCGCGCCGTCCGGCTGGGACTCGATGCTCTCGCCGTTCGGGCCGCGCTTGAAGGTGGTTTGAACCTTGGCGCCGTTGGTGTGGATCACCTCCGTCGCGATGGTCCGCGTGGCCGTGTTGTAGGCCATGCGCCGCAGAGGATTGGGCGTGGTGCCGATCTCGTCGGCGCCCCAGAACTTGGCGAGCAGCACTTCGCCGGGGGCTTCCCACTGGAAGGTCACGACATATTCGTACTGACCCTGGACGAAATAGAAGAACCGGCCCGCGAGTTGTCCGAGGGCCGCCCAATCGTCGGCTCGTTGCTGCTGCGCCTGTGCGATATGCGCCGGGCCGTCGAGCATCATGGTCGTGACCTGGTCGTCCGTGACGGGCTGCGCCGCCGTCAGGCGCTGCGAGCGTCCGAAGACGCCGACGTGCATCTGTTCGGCATCGTCGCCGCGCATGAGCCGCCGTTCGGTCACGTTCAGGAATTCACCGTTCGCCGAGCGGCCGCGTACGCCCACGGTATCGCCCGCCTGCTGATAAAGCAGACCGTCGATGCCGAGATAAACCAGGCCCTTGCTCGTGGGCGAGGCCCAGGTGAGCTGTCCATTGTTGTCCAAGGCATAGGTGAAGTCGGCGACGTTGCCGTTTTCGATCTGATAGCGCAGCCGCCCGCGTCTGCCCGCTTCATCGACGACGTAATTGACCGCCGCCTTGACGGCGAGGCCCTGATCGACGGTGTCGATGAGGTAGGGCTTTCCCGCGAGGCCTTCGAGCACCGCCAAGGCCGCCGCGCCTTCCGCCCCGCGATTGCCGTTGCGCGTCGTGATGGTGTAGGCGCCCGCGCCGGCGTCGGTCGACGCGACCGACAGCGTCACGATCTCGGGCTCCTTCGCGACGTGGCGGAAGCGCACCACCGATTGACCCGACTGATTGATGTTCTCGTAGCAGCGCTCGGGATCGACATTGAACATGTCGTCTTCCTCGAAGCACAGTTTCGGCATCAGCGGCGCGCCGTTCGCGCTCACCTGTGCTTCCAGGACTTGACCGGCCCGCAGCTTGAACGGCGGAAGCTGGGTATTGCGTCCGTTCAAGGTCGTGACGGTTTGAGCGAAAGGATCGCCGGCGTTCGCGGTTGGAACCGCGGGAGATCCAGCCTCCGACGGTGCCGCGGCCGCGGTCATCACGGACGCGCCCGCGTAGGTCGGCTCTTTCGGGATCGTGAGCCTCGATACTTTCGTCTCGCCGTTGCGGGTGTAGTTCACCGTGACCCAGTCGCCGCGATACTGCGCGATCAGCGAGTTCAACCCCCGCACACCGAGAAATTTGCGGTCGTTCATCGCGCCGAAGCCCAGTATATGATCGCCCTGTTGTAAGCCGGCGGCCTCCGCGGGACTGCCCGCTTGCACCGCCGTCACTTCGGCTTCACCTTGCTGAGCCGTATCGCGGACCTCCATGCCCACGAACGCGGTCGCGGCGACGGGCCCGGTCATCTTCACCGGAATAACCATGTCTTGGCCGTCGCGCCTGATGGAGAATTGCGCGATCGTTCCAGGCGGCGTGCTGTAAGCGAGTGAATCGGCAACCATCTGCCCGGCGATGGAGCCATATGCGACATCGGCATAGCGGACTTCGCGGATGGAATCGCCGACCTTGAGGCCGGCGGCATCGGCGTCGCTGCCCGGGGCGATCGCGGTGATGCGTCCGACGGCGGTCAGGGCGAGGGCGAAGACATCCTCCTTCACCGTGATGCCAAGGCCGATCGGCGCGCTCGCGACACTCAAAGTGACTTTGGCGCTCAGCAACTCCTGGCCGCGAAGATAACCGAGTTCATGCGTGCTGCCGGGCGTCTGTGCGGCGGCCCAGCGTTCCAGGGAGTCCTGGCCGTCGAGCGTATTGCGCTCGCCGTCGGCGCCCTTCGCATAGAGCAGGATGTCGCCGGTCCTAAAACCCGCTTGCGCGGCAAGGCTTCCCTCCGCGACGGAGGTGATCTCCGCGCGCTCGAGTTCACCGGCGGCGCGGCGGACCTGTAGGCCGAGTGTCTTGTCGGAAGGACCGGGGTCGGCGGCCATGACGGGGCCAGGGCACAAGAACATAACGGCAGCCGCGGCCGCCGGACCAAAACGAAACATCGCTCAACCCCAACAAGAAAATCCCAGGACCGCGATAGTAAGCGGTCCGGCGTGCAACTGAAAAGAGAGTTTCAAGCTTGGCTTTTCCTTTCCTTCCTTCTGGTCGCAACTTTCTGGTCACCGGCGAAGCCCAAGGGTCCAGGGTTTCGGACACCGCCTCCCGCGGAACAAAACGCGCCGAACGCGTATTGCATTTTGCTCGGCCCCCGCACACCTCGGCGCGCACACAAGGAGAGCGACATGGCGAATAAATGGAGAGATGAAGACTTTAGCCGGTACAGCGACGAGGAGATCCGCCGCTTTCGCGCGCGCGGTTATGACCGGCCGCGCCAGTATTCCCAGGACTTTTCAAGCGCCGCGCAATACGGCAACGACGGCGACGCCGGTTACGACCGCGAGTGGCGCCGCCGTCAGCGCGAGCATCTGCGCCGCGGCGTGCCGGAGTGGGAAAATCACAGCCAACCGGATGACCTGGCGAAGCCGGGCACCTTTTATTACGGGGGCGCGCCGCAGCGGCGTTTCGGCCTGGGGCCGACGGACACCACGTATGAAGACGACGCGACCTTGGATTACGCCACCTACGGCTATGGCCCTGCGTATGACGCCCCCCAAGCGGCGGACGGCGATCGTGTGGACGCGGCCTATCGCCGGGTCGCCGCCTACGAGCGCGGCATGTCCCACGGCGATCCGGACCGCGGTCCGGTCGAGCGCATGCGCAACTGGATGAATCACCGCGGCAAAGGCCCGAAAGGCTACGCGCGCTCCGATGAACGCATTCGTGAGGATGTCAGCGATCACCTGACGCAGGACGATCTCGTCGATGCGTCGAACATCGAGGTGCTGGTTGCCGATTGCGAATGCACCCTGAATGGAAGCGTGACGACGCGGGGCGAAAAACGCCGCGCCGAGGACATCGCCGAGCGCATCATGGGCGTGAAGCATGTGCAGAATAACCTGCGCGTCGCGCCGACCGCCGCGTCCGCGCTTTCGAGTCAGGACCGCGACGGCACCATGAGTACGACCATCGGCGCCAATCCGACGCTCTCCGCATCGCGCAACACCAGGAGCACCTAGGGCGTGTTGGCGATTCGACATGACTTCAACACGCCCTCGCCGGCGCTTCGTCGGGAAGACGGGGCCGCGCGCCCTCCAACGCCCGTGATTTAAAGCGATTGTAACAACGCTTACGTCTTTGCTTTGACGCCGCGCGCCGACATACTCGCGGGCATACTCATTGCGCCGGATTCATGGGGAGCGTCCACATGCGTAGTTCCATTCTCGCCGTCGCGGTCTGCCTTGGCCTCGCGAACGCCGCGCACGCCCAGGGCGTCAATCAAGTCGCCACGCAAGTCGTCAAGTCGGAACTGCATGATTTCCGGCTGGTCACCGTCGCGGACGGCTTGAAGGATCCATGGTCGGTCGCGTTCCTGCCGAACGGCGACATGCTGGTCACCGAGAAAACCGGCGCCTTGCGGATCGTGCGGGCCGGCAAGCTGGATCCGGCGCCGATCCCCGGCACGCCCAAGGTGCGTTATGCGGGGCAGGGCGGCTTGCTCGAAGTGCTGCCCCATCCCGATTTCGCCAAAAATCAGCTCATCTATCTCAGCTTCTCGAAGCCCAACGCCGACGGCAGCCAGGGCACGACCGCGGTGGTGCGCGGCAAGTTCGACGGTCGGCGCCTCGCGGACGTGAAGGAGATATTCGAAGCCAAGGCCTGGAGCGCCGCGGGACCGCATTACGCGGGCAAGATGCTGTTCGACGGGAAGGGGCACCTGTTCCTCACCGTCGGCGACCGCGGTCACGACCCTTTTGCCGGCGCGGCGCATCCGGCTCAAAGCCTGATGTCGCATCAGGGTAAAGTCATTCGCCTGAACGAAGACGGGACGGTGCCGAAAGATAATCCTTTCGTCGGGCGCAAGGACGCGCTGCCGGAAATCTGGAGCTACGGTCATCGCAATCCGCAAGGTCTGGTGATGAACATGGACTCCGGCGAGTTGTTCGAGACCGAACATGGCCCGCAGGGCGGCGACGAACTCAATCTCATCCAGCCCGGAAAGAATTACGGCTGGCCGGTGATCGGCTACGGCGTGCAGTACGGCGGCAAGCCGATCCACGAAGCGCGCGAGAAAGCGGGCATGGAGCAGCCGCTGCAATACTGGGTGCCCGCCATCGGCGCCTCTGGCCTCATGATTTATACCGGCGACAAATTCCCGAAGTGGAAGGGCCATGTGTTCCTCGGCGCGCTGGCGGCGAAACATGTCGCGCGCCTAACGCTGGAACGTAAGGGCGAGCAGTATCAGATCGGCGGCCTGGAACGCCCCGCGCTGCTGCCCGGCTACGCGCGCATCCGCGAAGTCCGCCAGGGACCGGACGGCTTCATCTATCTCGCCATCGACGACCGCGCCGGCGGCGGGCTCACGTCAGTGGTGCGCCTCGAACCGGCGTAAGCCGTTTGGTTTCTGGTCATCCTCGCTGCGACCGACCCCGTGGGCGCGGTGCGCCCCGACTCGCCCTATGCACATTTCCGATTTTTCGTGGGCGATCAAATCTGATCGGACCGCAGATATATTTCCCCACATTACAATGCGAATTATATACTGTAATACGAGCGAGTCGCCGCGAGGCGGCTTGCCCGCTGCTCTTTGACATTGTGAATCGATTGAAATTAAGCGCGATGGGTCGCGGCCTTTACCGCGAAAAATCTTCGAAGTGTCGCCAAAGTGTCGCCAAAGTGTCGCCACGGCGCGATTTTGGGCTACGTCATTGGATCGATTGCCTAATTCCAAAAGTGTCGCCTGTCGCCACTGTCGCCAAACGAAAAACCACTCCTGGAGTGCCCCCTTTTTTATCTGGTCATCCCGGGGCCTGCCCCGTGCGCGCGGCACACATCACGCCATGCCCCGCGCGCATGGCCCGGTCGAAAGCCCTGCAAAAATGAACTAAGTGTCGCGTGGTGTCGCATAGTGTCGCGTGACCGAAAAACCGGCCAAAGCTTTGCCATCGCATCGAAATTCGGAAAGTGTCGCGTGTCGCGTGGTGTCGCGTGAATTTGGAGTGAACCCCTTTTCTGAGACACGGATGGGGTGCAGTCCAAAAAGCTATTACGCCCGCCTCGTCGCTGCCGGCTTCGGTGTGGCGTCCAGGCTCTGCTTCAGGAACTGGCCGGTGTAGCTCTCCTTCACCTTCACCACGTCCTCGGGTGTCCCTGTGGCGACGATCCGGCCTCCGCCGGAACCGCCCTCGGGCCCGAGGTCGATGATCCAGTCCGCCGTCTTGATGACCTCGAGATTATGCTCGATCACCACCACGCTGTTGCCCTGGTCGACCAGGGTGTGCACGACCTCCAGCAGCTTGCGCACGTCTTCGAAGTGCAAACCCGTCGTCGGCTCGTCGAGAATATAAAGGGTGCGTCCCGTCGCGCGCTTCGACAGTTCCTTGGCCAGCTTCACGCGCTGGGCCTCGCCGCCGGAGAGGGTGG
Source organism: Rhodospirillaceae bacterium (assembly GCA_041913245.1). Classification (GTDB taxonomy): domain Bacteria; phylum Pseudomonadota; class Alphaproteobacteria; order Rhodospirillales; family Rhodospirillaceae; genus SHVO01. The sequence goes on from JAYSFT010000001.1 coordinate 24,567, forward strand.
TGGCCTGCTGGCCGAGGTGGATGTAGCCGAGGCCCACCTTCTTCAGCAGTTCCATCTTTTCGCGGATGACCGGCACGGCCTTGAAGAAGTCGACCGCTTCTTCGATGGTCATGTCGAGCACGTCGGCGATGCTCTTGCCCTTGAAATGCACGTCGAGCGTCTCGCGGTTGTAGCGCTTGCCCTTGCAGACATCGCAGGTGACATAGACGTCGGGCAGGAAGTGCATCTCGATCTTGATGACGCCGTCGCCCTGACAGGCCTCGCAACGTCCGCCTTTGACGTTGAAGCTGAAACGCCCCGGCGCATAACCGCGCGCCTTGGCTTCGGGCAGCTCGGCGAACCAGTCGCGGATCGGCGTGAAGGCGCCGGTATAGGTCGCCGGGTTCGAGCGCGGCGTGCGGCCGATGGGCGACTGGTCGATGTCGATCACCTTGTCGAGCTGGTTGATGCCTTCGATCTTGTCATGCGGCCCCGGCAGGTCGCGGGCGCCGTAGAGTTCCTTGGCCAGGCCCTTGTACAGCGTTTCGAGGGTCAGCGAGCTTTTGCCGCCGCCGGACACGCCCGTGATGCAGGTCAGGATGCCCAGCGGGATGTCCACCGTGACGTTCTTCAGATTGTTGGCGCGCGCATTCCTGATCGTGAGCTTCTTGCCGTTGCCCTTGCGGCGCTCTTGCGGCACCGGAATGGACTTCGCGCCGGTCAGATAGGCGCCGGTCAGGCTCTCCTTGTTCTTCATGATGTCGTCGGGCGTGCCTTCGGCGACAACCTGGCCGCCGTGTACGCCGGCGCCGGGTCCCATGTCGATCACATGGTCCGCGGTGCGGATGGCGTCCTCGTCGTGCTCGACCACCAGCACGGAGTTGCCGATGTCGCGCAGGCGGCGCAGGGTTTCGAGCAGGCGGTTGTTGTCGCGCTGATGCAGCCCGATGGACGGTTCATCGAGCACATACAAGACCCCGGTGAGTCCCGAACCGATCTGCGACGCCAGGCGAATGCGCTGGCTTTCGCCGCCCGACAATGTCCCCGAATTCCGCGAAAGCGTCAGGTAGTCGAGGCCGACGTTGTTCAGGAAGTGCAGGCGGTCGTCGATCTCGCGCAGAATGCGCCGCGCGATTTCCATCTGCTTGTTGCTCAGTTTTGTCTGGAGGCCGCCGAACCAGGCGCCGGCGTCGGCGATCGACATTTCCGAGACTTCGGCGATGTTCCTGGCGTTGATCTTCACCGCCAGGGCTTCCGGCTTCAGGCGCTTGCCGCCGCAGGCTTCGCAAGGTTGGCTGGTCTGGTAACGTTCCAGTTCCTCGCGCATCCACGCTGAATCGGTTTCGCGCCAGCGGCGCTGCAAGTTGTTGATCACGCCTTCAAACGGCTTGCGCGTCTCGTACTTGCGCACGTCGTCCGAATATTTGATCGCCACTTCGTCGTCGCCGGTTCCATACAGGACGGCGGCCTTCACCTTCGCCGGCAACTTCTTCCACGGCGCGTCGACCTTGCAGCCGTAGTGCGCCAGCACGCCTTTCAGCGCCATGAAATAATAGGGCGAGGGGACCGACGAGGACGACCAGGGCGCCACGGCGCCGTCCTCGACCGAAAGCTCCTCGTCGGGCACCACCAGCGCCGGGTCGAACAGCATCTTCACCCCGAGGCCGTCGCAGGCCGGGCAGGCGCCGAAGGGATTGTTGAAGGAGAACAGGCGCGGCTCGATTTCTTCAATCGTGAAGCCGGACACCGGGCAGGCGAATTTGGACGAGAACACCGTGCGGCCGTCCATGGGCGCGAAGGCGCCCCCTTGTTCGGATTGGCCGCCTTCGCGGCCGCCGGTTTTGTCGGCGTTTTCGGCGAACGCGATACCCTCGGCGAGACCGAGCGCGGCTTCGAGCGAGTCGGCCAGGCGGGACTGCACGCCGTCCTTCACGACGACGCGGTCCACCACCACCTCGATATCGTGCTTGAGCTTCTTGTTGAGGGCCGGGACGTCGCCGATCTCGTACAGCGTTCCGTCGACCTTGACGCGCTGGAAGCCCTTCTTCTGCAACTCCTGGAGTTCTTTTTTGTATTCGCCCTTGCGGCCGCGCGCGATGGGCGCGAGCAGATATAGCCGCGTGCCTTCGCCCATGGCCATGATGCGGTCGACCATCTGCGAAACGGTCTGCGCTTCGATGGGAAGGCCGGTGGCCGGCGAATAAGGGACTCCGACGCGCGCCCACAGAAGGCGCATGTAATCGTGGATTTCGGTCACCGTGCCGACGGTCGAGCGCGGATTGCGGCTGGTGGTCTTCTGTTCGATGGAGATCGCCGGCGAAAGGCCCTCGATCGAATCCACGTCCGGCTTCTGCATCAGTTCGAGGAACTGGCGCGCGTATGCGGACAGGGATTCCACGTAGCGCCGCTGCCCTTCGGCGTAGATGGTGTCGAACGCGAGCGAGCTTTTGCCCGAGCCCGACAGGCCCGTCACCACCACCAGCTTGTTGCGCGGGATATCGACATTGACGCCGCGCAGATTATGTTCGCGCGCGCCGCGGACCTTGATGTCGGTAAGCATCTCGTGAACGATGTTCTTCTTCTTCGGGGAACGATGTGTATCTTTGGGCATGGTGTCCGAATACAAGGTTTGGAGCGAGACCCCGTTCACGCCTGTGGATAAGGTGGTGAGGGGTCAAAAGTTCTCGTTCTGTTCCGATGGGGCTCTTGTTATTATGCGGAAAGTGGTTCAGCGGCAAGTGACAGTTCAGGAGGCCCGCGCGTGAGTTTCGAGGACAACGACGACGGTCTGCGCAACATCCGCCGGATGAACCCGAGGGTTCGCCTCATCGCGATCATTCCGGTCGTGCTTCTCGCCGTCGCGATGCTCGCGTTCATGTACGGCTGGCGCACCGAAGGGCGGAAATACACGACGGCGCCATGGCGCTCGCATGTGATCGCCGAGCATGACTTCCAGATCACGACGCCGGGCCTGCTCATGTCGATGTACACCAACATGGACTTCGACGGCGAACAGGTCACCGCGCAGAGCTACGTCGGCTCCGACATGGGCAACGATTTCAGCGTGACCGTCGCGACGCGCCCGGACAGCGACAAGCGCGGCATCGAGGCCATCGCCAAGAGTCTCGGCGGCGGCGCGGCCAAACCGGTTGCGCGCGCCGACGGCGCCACGGCCGTCGATACCGAGTTCGTTCTCGAAGGCCGGCGCAACGTCGTGCGCCTCGTCTTCAAGGACCGCGTGCTCTATCAGCTCATGGCCGTCGGTCCGCAGAAGACCTTCCCGGAACAGCAGGCCCAACGCTTCTTCGCGTCCTTCAAGCTCACGGCGCCTTAGGCCCGGCCCGGCGGCCCGAAGCTCGTTTTCCGCTCTTGCCGGAGGCGCGGGAAAAGGTTTAGATGTTCTCGTTATGTTTCCCTCGTGGGCTGGGTGTCGGCCGGGCCCTTCGCGGGCGTTTATTCCGCTCATAAGTTATTGGTTTTTTTATCGTTTTCGCGCATGTCGCGCGGCTTTCCCGGCGTTCGATCCCCCATATAGGTCGCCAGCCCGAAAGGTAAACCCAATGACCCGGATTCTCGTCTTTTTTGCGTGCGGCTTTGCCGTCGGCGCCCCCGGCCGGTTCAAGATCACAGCCGCTGCTCCAGCACCGCCGGCGGCGATCCGCCGCCGTTCTGCACGCAGGAGCGATGATCGCGCCGCTTACGAAATCGCCAGGCAAAACGGCGCGTCGGTCGCGATGGTAAAGACCTGAGTTACCTTGTAAGAGTTTTCCCACACGTTCCACACGCGGAGTAAGCAATGGCCGGCAGCGTCAACAAAGTCATCCTCATCGGCAATCTTGGCAAGGACCCCGAGGTCCGCACCATGCAGAACGGTGGGAAGGTCGCGAACCTTTCGCTGGCGACCTCTGAAAGCTGGAAAGACAAAGCGACCGGCGAGCGCAAGGAAAAGACCGAGTGGCACCGCGTGGTGATTTTCGGCCAGCTCGCCGACATCGCCGAGCGTTACCTCAAGAAGGGCTCGAAGGTTTACGTGTGCGGCTCGCTCCAGACCCGCAAGTGGACCGACAAGGACGGCGCCGAGAAGTACAGCACGGAGGTCGTGCTCCAGGGCTTCAACTCCGAACTTACCATGCTCGATGGCAAGGGCGGCGGTGGCGGCGGCGGCGGTGGCGGAATGGGCGACGACGGCGGCGGCTGGGATTCCGCGCCGTCCATGGACGCCCCGCGCGGCGGCATGGGGGGTGGCAAGAAACCCGCCCCGCGCGACGACATGGACGACGATATCCCGTTCTAGCCGCGGTCCTCGTTCATGCAGCTTCTTTGGATTTTACTGGCCGCCTTCGTCGCAAGCCTGCTTGCGGCCATCGGCGCCATGGACGACGCGCCGCTCGCGGCGGGCCTCATGGTCGGCGCCAGTTTCTATGCCGTGGGCTTCACGGGCCTCGCGATCACGGGGTCTTTCGATGCAGGCCTTCGCGGCCGCAAGATCTTCGGCTCCGTGATGTTGTTCCTCGGCTCGACCTCGGTGGCCTCGGCGCTGCTCATCACGGCGATGAAGGTCTACGCGAAGTACTTTCCGGCCTAGCCAAGTAAAGGGGCGCGCCCGTAAGCGCGCCCCTTTCGGGCGTCCCCCGACCCCTTGGCGGCTCGTGTTATTCGGCGAGGCGCTGCTCGCCCAGCGCCTGTTGCGTGCCGGCGCCCGCTTTTGGGCGGGCAAAGATGTACGGCGTTTCGCTCATCATGCTTTCGGCGATCTCGACTGTTTCCGCCGCCGGGTTCAACTCCCTGGCTTTGCGATAGTCCGCCTTGGCCGCGATGCGGTTGCCCATGGCCGAGTGCGCGTTGCCGCGGTTCACGTAGGCGCCCCAGTCGCCGCCGTTGAGCGCGATGCTTTCATTGCAGGCGCGCAGGGCATGATCGGTGCGGCCGATCTGCGTGAGGTGGATGCAAAGGTGCGTGAACCCTGCCGCGCGCTGGTCCGCGGTCAGGTTCGGCGTGTCCAGGAACTCGCGCGTGGCAGCCAGGCCGGCGCGCCATTTTTCCGCAACGATTGCGCGGGCGCTTTTGTCGAGAAGGTCGCTGGCGGCGTCGGCTTTCGCGGCCGAGACGATGGACAGCGAAGCGAGCATTGACGAGGTCAGTACGAGAGCGAATTTCATGGCTACGATCCTTATGTGGGTGACGATGTAGCCTCCCGAAGCCCGCTCAGGGTCTCAGACGCCTTCCGGGTCCGCCAATGAAATTTTTGCGTCGCAGCAATTACGACATTGCGCTGCCGCGAAACGCGCGTAGAGTGGAGCATCCCCTCACGCAAACGCCCATTGAATCGAGCTAAACTGTAGTTTAGGCGCTGTTTTCCTAAACAGCGGCGGCGTCGTATTCGCGCTTCAGCCGCGCCACGAGATCTTCCACCGAGGGGATGTCGTCGATGGTACCCACGCCGTGGCCCGCCGACCAGATGTCCCGCCAGGCCTTGAACTCGTCGGGCCGCTCGTCGATGCCGAGATTGGCGCCCGCGCGCACGCCGGCCACGTTCGCGGGATCGAGACCGCGCATGGTGATCGAATGCTTGAGGTAGTTGGCGGGCACGCCGCTGAAGTACGGCGTGTAGATGATGTCGGCCATGGTGCTTTGGACGATCATCTCCTTGTACCGGTCGTCCGCCGAGGCTTCCTTGGTCGCGATGAAGCGGGTGCCCATGTAGCCGAGGTCGGCGCCCATCAACTGCGCGGCCTTGAGCTGGGCGCCGTTGGACAATGAACCCGAAAGCAGAATGGTGCCGGCGAAGATCCGGCGCACTTCGGACACCAACGCAAACGGGGACATGGTGCCCGCATGGCCGCCGGCGCCCGCGCTCACGAGAATAAGCCCGTCCACGCCGGCCTGGATGGCCTTCTGGGCGTGACGCACCGTGGTGACGTCGTGGAAGACGATCCCGCCGTAGCCGTGGATATGTTTGACGATCTCGGACGGATCGCCCACGGAGGTGATCACGAACGGCACCTTGTGCTTGACCACCAGTTGGAGGTCCTGCTCGAGGCGCGTATTGGTCCGGTGAACGATCAGGTTCGCGCCGTAGGGCGCGGCCTTGGGATCGTCCTCGAGGGCGCCCGAAATCTCGGTCAGCCAGGCGTCGAGCTGTTCGATCGGGCGCGCGTTCAGCGTGGGGAAGGAACCGGGCACGCCGGCCTTGCACTGGGCGATGACCAAAGGCGGCCGTGAGACCAGGAACATCGGCGCGCCGACCACGGGCACGCGCAAACGATTACGAAACAACTCAGGCAGCGCCATTGGAATTCCCCTTCGCGAACGCCGTTGGTATCACGGCTCTCGCGAATGGCAAAAAGCGGCGGGTCAGCGTGTTATGCTGCATCGCGGCAATTTCAATCGCGGGCAGGCCTGCGCCCGGCCGGCGGGAAGACCCGCGAACAGGCTCCGATTTATCTCCCGGGCGGATGCGGGCGGCATACAAGGGCTCGGAGTCGCGCCCGTGAACCGGGGCGCGGCCCCGCAGGGCAAAAACGCCCGCGCCGCTTCCCCGTTTCCACGCCCGGCGCTCTTCTCTCGGGGGCGCTAAAAATCGACGTAAATCACGGGCGCTTGCGCGGACGGGAAGGCCGGGCGGACGCGGTACGCCGGCGTTGTGTCGGACCTTCCCGATCTGCTAGATTTTGTAGGTCCAATCCGTCCGGCTCCGGGCGGTAAGAATGACCAAAATCATAGGCCTTCGGAACATCCCGTGTTCGGCTTGTGCGGTGCAATAAACAGGCCGGGGCCGAGACGTCTTTTGTGTGAATTTTAGCGAGTGAGCCGGTGAGCGAAACGACGAAACCGACGCCCTTGGATATTACGCCCGTCACCATCGAAGACGAGATGCGCCGCAGCTATCTCGATTACGCCATGAGCGTGATCGTCAGCCGCGCGCTGCCCGATGTGCGTGACGGCCTGAAGCCGGTTCACCGCCGCATTCTCTACGGGATGAAGGAGGCGGGCTACGAGTACAACAAGCCCTTCCGCAAGTCCGCCCGCATCGTCGGGGACGTCATGGGTAAGTACCACCCCCATGGCGACCAATCGATCTATGACGCCATGGTCCGCATGGCGCAGGACTTCTCGATGCGCGTGCCGCTCATCGACGGGCAGGGCAATTTCGGGTCCATGGACGGCGATGCCCCGGCGGCGATGCGCTACACGGAATCGCGCCTCGCCAAGCCCGCGCATTCGCTGCTGGACGACATCGATAAGGACACCGTCGATTTCCAGCCGAACTACGACGAAAGCGAGCGCGAACCGGTCGTCATCCCGGCGCGCTTTCCCAATCTTCTGGTCAATGGCGCCGGCGGCATCGCCGTCGGGATGGCCACCAATATTCCGCCCCATAACCTCGGCGAAATCGTCGACGCCACCTGCGCGCTGATCGACGACCCCGCCACGACCGACGAACGCCTGATGGAGATTGTTCCGGGGCCTGATTTCCCGACCGGCGGCATCATCCTCGGACATTCCGGCAGCCGTGCTGCGATGATGACCGGGCGTGGATCCGTCGTCATGCGCGGACGCTGCGAGATCGAGGAAACCGGCAAAGACAAGCAAGCCATCATCATCACCGAGATTCCGTATCAGGTGAACAAGTCGGCCATGATCGAGAAGATGGCCGAACTGGTGCGCGAAAAGCGCATCGAAGGCATCAGCGATCTTCGCGATGAGTCCGACCGCCGCGGGGTGCGCGTGGTGGTGGAAGTCAAGCGCGACGCCGTGGCCGACGTCGTGCTGAACCAGCTCTATAAGTTCACCCCGCTGCAAACCAGCTTCGGCGTGAACATGCTGGCAATCAACAATGGCCGCCCGGAACTGATGAATCTGCGCCAGATTCTGCAGGCATTCATCGCCTTCCGCGAGGAGGTCATCCGTCGCCGCACGGTGTATGAACTCAAGCAGGCGCGCAACCGTGCCCACACCTTGGTCGGCTTGGCGATCGCCGTCGCAAACCTCGACGAAGTGATCCGCCTCATCCGGGCCGCGCCGGATCCGAACGTTGCACGCGAGCAGTTGATGGCGCGCGACTGGCCCGCCGCCGACGTCGAACCGCTGGTCGAACTGATCGACGAGCCCGGCCGCAAGGTCGTGAACGGGACCTACAAGCTTTCCGAAGAGCAGGCGAAGGCGATCCTCGATCTGCGCCTGCACCGCCTGACCGGCCTTGAGCGCGACAAGATCCACGCCGAATTGAAAGAGATCGGCGCGGCCATCGCCAACTATCTCGACATCCTGCGCAGCCGCGAGCGCCTGTATCAGATCATGCGCGACGAACTGCAGGAGATGAAGACCGAGTACGGCACTCCGCGCCGCACGAGCATCGAGGAACTGGAATTCGAGACCGATATCGAAGACCTGATCCAGCGCGAGGACATGGTGGTCACCGTCACCAACACCGGTTGGATCAAGCGCGTGCCGCTCTCGACCTACCGCGCGCAGCGCCGCGGCGGCAAAGGCCGCGCCGGCATGGCGACGAAGGAAGAGGATTTCGTCCAGGCGCTCTACATCGTCAACACCCACACGCCGGTGCTCTTCTTCTCGACCCTCGGCATGGTCTACAAGCTGAAGGTCTACAAGTTGCCGGTCGGCACGCCGCAAAGCCGCGGTAAGGCGATGATCAACCTTCTGCCGCTGAAGGAAGGCGAGACCATCTCCACCGTCATGCCGATGCCGGAAGACGAAAGCACCTGGGATCAGCTCAACGTCATGTTCGCGACCTCGGGCGGCACGGTGCGCCGCAACGACCTGTCCGACTTCGTCAACATCAACCGCAGCGGCAAGATCGCGATGAAGCTCGAAGAGAGCGGCGACCGCCTTATCGGGGTGAGCACCTGCAACGACCAGAACGACGTGCTGCTGTCCACGCGCCAGGGCAAGTGCATCCGCTTTGAAGTCTCGGACGTGCGTGTTTTCCAAAGCCGCTCGTCGGTCGGCGTGCGCGGGATCAAGCTCGCGGACGGCGATGAAGTCATCTCGATGTCGATCCTCAGGCACGTCGAATTCGACACCGAGAGCCGGGACGCTTACCTGCGCATGGCCAAGAAGCTGCGCGGCGCCGACGAGGCCGAGGAAAACGGCGCCGATGACCCCGGCGAGGGCGCGGCGTCCACGAAAGTTCTCACCGACGAGGAATTCAAACGCTTCGGCGCGGCCGAGGAGTTCATTCTGACCGCCACCCGCAACGGCTTCGGCAAGCGCACCTCGGCCTATGAGTACCGCATCACCGGCCGCGGCGGGCAGGGCATCGTCTCCATCGCCACGACCAAGCGTAACGGCGATGTCAGCGCGTCGTTCCCGGTTGCCGATACGGACCAGGTGATGATGATCACCGACGCCGGCCGCCTGATCCGCATACCCGTCGCCGATATTCGCGTGGCGGGCCGCTCCACCCAGGGCGTGACCCTGTTCGCCACCGGCGAGGAGGAGCATGTGACCTCGGTGGCGCACCTGCCGCTCGAAGAAAACGGTGGTGAAGAACAGGCCGCGGAAAGCGTATAGTCGTCCGAGGACATAGTTCGCGGTGCGAGGGGGATACGGCATGGCGAAGAAGCAGTCGCGCGCGCCTGGACGTGGGGAGAAGGGCGGCCGCCTTCGAATTGGTGTCTATCCCGGCACCTTCGATCCCGTGACCAATGGGCATCTCGACATCATCAGCCGCGCGGCCCGCCTCGTCGACCGGTTGATCGTGGCCGTCGCGGTGAACGCGGGCAAGGGCCCTCTCTTCTCGCTCAAGGAGCGGGTCGAGATGTGCCGCACCGAGGTCGACGGCCTGAAGCTCAAGGGTATGGAAGTCGAAGTCGTGCCCTTCGATACGCTCCTCATGGATTTCGTGACCCATATGGGCGCCAATCTCATCGTACGCGGGTTGCGGGCCGTCTCGGACTTCGAATACGAGTTCCAGATGGCGGGCATGAACACCCGCATCAACGCCGACGTGGAAACGGTCTTCCTGATGGCGTCGGAAAATCACCAGTTCATCGCCTCGCGGCTGGTGAAGGAAGTCGCCCGGCTCGGCGGGGATATCTCGACCTTCGTGCCCGCGGGCGTGCATCGCCGGGTTCGCCGGAAATATAAGCTTTCCTAGACCTTTAGCGGCTTTCACGGGATCGTTTTTCGCGCCCTGGTCCCTTGTGCCGGGCCAAGCGGGCGGCTATGACTTGCCGTGCTTTCGAGGAGACATCGTCCCGTGTTTCAATTCCGTTTTTCCGCCGTCGCCGCGTTTGTCGCCGCGCTTTTTCTGAGCGTCGCCTTCGGCGCGGCTTCTTTCGCCCAGTCCCCGCCGCCCGCCAAGGCGAAGCCGCCCGCGGTCGTTCCGCTCGCGCCGCCCAAGGCCAAGCCGAGCCCGACCGGCCAACCCGCTTCACAAGCGCCCGCCGCGAAACCGGCGCCGGCGCCGGCCGCCCCCGTCCCACCCAAGGAGCCTGTTAAATTGGACCCCGAATTCACGCTTTATATGGATCTCGAATACGGCCGCGTCGTCATCAAGATGCGTCCCGATCTCGCACCGGTGCACGTCGCGCGCGTCAAGGAACTGGTGCGCCAGGGCTTCTATGACGGCATCGTCTTCCACCGCGTGATCGACGGCTTCATGGCGCAAACCGGCGATCCGAAGGGCGACGGTACCGGGGGTTCGGGCAAGAACATCCAGGCCGAGTTCAACAAGGAAAGCCATGTCCGCGGCGCCGTTTCCATGGCCCGCGCGGCGAACATCAACAGCGCCGACAGCCAGTTCTTCATCGTGCTCGAAGACAGCACGCACCTCGACGGCAACTACACGCTGTGGGGCCAGGTGGTCTCGGGCATGGAATTCGTCGATAAGATCCGCAAGGGCGATCCCGGCGCGAACGGCCGCGTGCCGTACCCGGACCGCATCATCCGCCTCCAGGTCGCCATCGACGCCGACAAGGCGAAGAAGAAGTAGGCGGCTTTAGTAGCGGCGGTCCTTGATCGCCGCGGCCCAGACGTCCTCGATTTCACGAATGGAAGCCCAGTCCGCGAACAGCTTGGATTGGGCTTCTTTTATTTGTCCGCGAACGTCGGCGCGAAAGGCCGCGTCGTGGACGAGACGCGCGGCCGTGCGGACATACGCGCCCGTGTTGTCCACGACCGGCGCCGTGACGCCCATGCGGCGATAGAACGCCAGCGTATGCCGTCCGCGCATCAGCGCGCCGGGCAGATGAACAATGGGTGTTCCGAGGCCCAGCGTCTCCAGCGATGTCTTGCCGCCGGACCATTGCGGCACATCGAGGACGACATCGGCCGATGTCACCAGCTTCAGGAAACCGGCCTTTGTGGTGCGCGGCAGGATATGCAGGCGATCGGCGTTCGCGCCGATGCTTTCGGCGAGGCGCGCGCGGAAAAGTCCGTCCGCCTGCGGGCCGAGGCTGACGAAGTAGACGTGCCCGTCGCGATCCTCCTCCAGCAGCCGGGCGACCACGGCGTCGAAATCCGGGTGCACTTTGTAGAGGCTCTGGCTGCACACGTAGGCGGGCGCCGCGCCGAGGCCGGCGCCCGCGCGGTCTTCGTCCGTGAGGTTGGGCGGTTCGGCGGCGAATGACAGGCCGCGCAGCCGGACAAGGTTCTCCGTGTAGTGCGCCTGCGCGCCGGCCGGCTCCATGTCGCCGACCGAAAGGAAGTGGTCGATGGTGGAAAGACCGGTCGTGATGGGATGTCCCCAGGCCGCCGTCTGTACGCGCGCGAGTCGCGCGAAGGCCAGAAAATAGGCCATGTGGTCCATGCCCACTTCGGGATAGTGCAGCACGTCGAGTTCGGCGTCGGCGAGAAGCCGGCGCGCGGCGGCGAGATCGTTCGGCAGATCGATGCACGGCGCCGCCGCCAGGAATCGCGGCGTTGCGGGATCCTGCTGCGCATGCGGCGTGCGGAACAGCCTCACGTCGAACCGCGACCGGTCGAGACCGGCGATGAGTCCGAAGGTGAGATAACCGACCGTATGGTGCGAGAAATAGTTCGAGACGATCCCCACCCGCGGTTTTCCATGAGCGCGCCGGCCGGCATGTCGGGCGGTGAAAGTGAGCGCGGGACAGGCGGCCCGATAATAAGCCGCGAGCGATTCCTGGAGATCGCGGTCGTTTTTCGCCTGATAGCCGAGAAAGAAGTTGGGCCCAAGGCCGGCGCCGAGAGGATCGGGAAGGAGAGGCTCGGGACCCGCCGCGAGGGCGGCGGCGTAGCGCGCGCGGCTCTCGTCGATTTCGGCAAGACTGGTCGGGATCACGGGCTGCGTGAACGCGGCCTTGAAGCGTGAGACGGCGGCGCGCGCCGGGTTCCGGTCATGGGCGGCCGTGTCGAGAAGAAGCGTGCGGGCCTCGGTCACCTTGCCGCTCAAACGCCAGAGGTTCGTCAAACCCTCCGTGGCCGCGTCGTGACCCGGTTGGATTTTCAACGCCGCCAAAAATTCCGTCTCGGCGCCGGCGTAATCCATGAGTTGAAGCAGGATCTGCCCGGCCTTGAGACGCGGTCCCGGGTCCCGTGGGGTGAGGACCGCAAGCCGCCGGCAAATTTTGAGGACGTGGCCCTTTTGACCGCCCTGGTCGTAGATATCGGCGAGAATCTGCAGGAGAAAAACGTCGTCGGGGGCGTTCGCAAGGGCCGCGGCGGCGACCTGGAGCGCGGCGGGCAGATCGCCCGCGCCGAGCAGGTTCGCGGCCTTATTGCGGTGTTCTTCAATGGATTGCATGGGCCGCGCGCGTACCCGTCAGAGGCCGGTCGATGACGGCATCTTTACGGCTTGGGCGGCGGCCCCGCAATCGCTCCCGGACTTCTTGACCGGGGGAGGGGCCGCCCCTATGGTGCGGCCCTCTCGCGGTCGGGTCCGTAGCTCAGCGGTAGAGCATCGCACTTTTAATGCGGTGGTCGATGGTTCGAATCCATCCGGACTCACCAACTCCCTATACAACCAGTCGGCGATAAAGGTGCCAGGTCGCGTGACCGAGCACCGGTACGCACACGGCCAGTCCGACCAGGAACGGGATCGCCCCGATCAGAAGGGCGAGGGCGACCATGAATCCCCAAGCGGCCATCATGATCGGATTGGATTGCACGGCCCGGACCGATGTCATGATCGCGGTTCCGATCCCGACGTGACGATCCAGGAGCAGGGGGAATGACACCACGCCGATGCACAGCGCCGTGACCGCGAAGAAAAGCCCCACGGCGTTGCCGACAGCGATCAACGTCCAGCCGCGCGGCGTCGAGAACATCTGCGTCATGAAATCCCGGGCCGAGCTTGGCGCGACGGTTCGCCAGGGATCGCCTAGGGTCATGTCGTAGATGGTCGCGGCCGTGGTCAGCCAGAAGAAGAACAGCGCGAGCAGGACCCCGCCCAGCATGAGAATTTCCCGGGCCGCCGGGTTGCGCAGGAAATTCCCGGCGCTGGAGCTCGATATATCCTCGCCGCGTTCTCGCCTGCGGCTGATCTCGCACATCGCGATGGTCAAGAACGGTCCGATCAGCAGCGACCCCGAGATGGCCGGGAACGCCAACGGCAGCAGATCGTAATTGAAGACCACCAGGAAGGCCCCGAGGGTCATCAAGGGATAGATCACCGCCAGAAAGTAGAGGTGAGTCGGCTTGGCCGAAAAATCCTCGATGCCTTTGTGAAGGGCCTCGGTGATATCCCGTAGCCCGATTTTCCGGACCGCGGGCTGCGTCGGCGCGGCGTGCGTGCTGTGCAAAGAAGACAGTGCCATGGACCCTCCGGTGGGAAAAAAACAGAGGAAAATGACGTCGATCTCAGCGTGAGAATTATACGCCCTTAAAACCGTTCTGGCGGTGCGAAATCTCCTTCACAAATGCGCCAGACCGTTTGGATGTATGGGTTTTTTCGATGGTTGAATTTAGATAATTGAGTTTTGGTCAAGGCTGCGGTTTATTGACCCCCCACGGTCTAGGGGAGACCGCTTCTCACCGTACCGTATATGTGCCCTTGCAGCCCCGTGCTGGCAGGCGCGAAGCGTTGGCTTCGTGCGAAATGCCGTTCCCGAGGGTGGCAAGCATCAGTTATCGGAAGAGTTGCCTATGAGCTTGCCGGCCAAACAGGGCCTTTACGATCCGCGTAACGAGCACGACAGCTGCGGCGTCGGCTTCGTGGTCCATTATAAAGGTAAGAAGTCGCACGATATCGTCCGGCATGGGCTGCAGATTCTGTTGAATCTCGAGCATCGCGGCGCGGTCGGAGCCGATCCGCTCGCCGGCGACGGCGCCGGGCTCCTGATCCAGACGCCCGACGCCCTGCTGCGCGATGAATTCGCGAAGCAGAAGATCACGTTGCCCCCGGCGGGCGATTACGGCGTCGGCATGGTTTTCCTGCCGAAAGACAAGGCCGCCGCCGCGCCCTATATCGCGCTTCTTGAAAAGACGGTCGCCGATGAAGGCCAGAAGGTCTTGGGCTGGCGCGATGTGCCGGTCGATACCTCGCCCCTTGGCGAGACGCTGAAGGCCTGCGAACCGTGGATCCGTCAGTTGCTCGTCGCGCGCGGCGCGGACACCGCCGCGGGGGACGCGTTTGAGCGCAAGTTGTTCGTCATCCGCAAGCAGGTCGAGAGTTTCATCCCCGGCTGCCCATTCGACTGCAAGAGCGACTTTTATATCCCGAGCTTCTCCGCGCGCACGCTTGTCTACAAGGGCATGTTTCTCGCGCCGCAGCTCGATAAATATTATCGCGATCTCAGCGATCCGCGCCTGACCTCGGCGCTGGCGCTGGTCCACCAGCGCTTCTCGACCAATACCTTCCCGTCGTGGCGCCTCGCGCACCCCTATCGCATGGTCTGCCACAACGGCGAGATCAACACCGTGCGCGGCAACATCAACTGGATGACGGCGCGCAAGCATAGCATCAAGTCGGCCATTCTCGGCGAGGATATGGACAAGCTGTGGCCGCTGATCGCGCCCGGCCAGTCGGACACCGCCAGCCTCGACAACGCGCTCGAATTGCTGGTGATGGGCGGCTATTCGCTCGCCCACGCCGTCATGATGCTGATCCCCGAGGCCTGGGCGGGCAATCCGCTGATGGATGAGAAGCGGCGCGCCTTTTACGAATATCACGCTGGCCTGATGGAACCCTGGGACGGCCCGGCCGCTCTTGCGTTCACCGACGGCCGTCAGATTGGGGCCACGCTCGATCGTAACGGTTTGCGGCCCGCGCGCTATATCGTCACCAGCGACGATATTGTGGTGATGTCCTCGGAAGCCGGCGTTCTCGATATCCCCGAGCACAAGATCGTCAAGAAGTGGCGGCTGCAGCCGGGCAAGATGTTCCTGATCGACCTGGAAGAGGGGCGCATCATCGACGACGCCGACCTGAAGGCGCGGCTTGCGAACGCCAAGCCCTATGAAGCCTGGTTGGAAAAGACGCAGTTCGTGCTCGAGGACCTTCCGGGCAATGTCCCGGCCGACGCGCACAAGACATGCGAAGCCTTGCTCGACCGCCAGCAGGCCTTTGGCTACACGCAGGAGGACCTGTCGCGCTTCTTCGAGCCGATCGCGCACAAAGGCGAGGACCCGGTCGGCTCCATGGGCACGGACACCGCAATCTCCGTGCTCTCGCGACGTCCGAAACTGCTCTACACCTATTTCAAGCAATGCTTCGCGCAGGTCACCAATCCGCCCATCGACGCCATCCGCGAAGAACTGGTGATGTCGCTGGTCTCCCATGTGGGGCCGAAACCGAACCTGCTTGGCTTCGATACCGAAGGCACCCATCTGCGCCTTGAAGTCCGCCAGCCCATCCTCACCGATCAGGACCTGACGAAAATCCGCCACCTCGGCGATCTCGTGGGCGAGGCCTTCAAAACGCGCACCCTGGATCTGACCTATCCGGTCGAGCACGGCGCCGACGGGATGGAGCGGGCGCTCGGCCAGCTGTGCACGGACGCCGAAGATGCCGTGCTCAAGGGCTACAACATCCTGATCCTGTCGGACCGGGCGGTGAATAGAAATCGCATCGCGATCCCAGCGCTGCTCGCGACGGCCGCCGTCCATCACCATCTTATACGCAAGGGCCTGCGCACCGAGACCGGGCTGGTGCTGGAGACCGGCGAAGCGCGCGAAGTCCATCACTTCTGCACTTTGGGCGGCTACGGCGCCGAAGCCATCAACCCGTACCTGGCGTTTGAAACCCTCAACGCCATGCGCGGCGACATGTTGCCGCTGGAGTACGGCGAGGAAAAGCTCCGGAAGCAGTACATCAAGGCGATGGGCAAAGGGATCATGAAGGTGATGTCCAAGATGGGCATCTCCACCTATCAATCCTATTGCGGCGCGCAGATTTTCGACGCCGTGGGCCTGCATTCGGACTTCGTCGAAAAGTATTTCACCGGCACCGGCACGCAGATTGAAGGCGTCGGCCTTGCCGGGATCGCGCGCGAGACGGTCGAACGTCACCGCCTGGCGTTCAGCGACGCGCTGCACCTGCGCGATGCGCTGGATCCGGGCGGCGAATATCAATACCGCCTGCGCGGCGAAAATCACATGTGGACTCCGGATACGGTCGCCAAGCTGCAACATGCCGCGCGCGGCAACAGCCGGGACCTCTACAAGGAATTCGCGCAGCTCATCAACGATCAGTCAGAGCGTCTGATGACCTTGCGCGGGCTCTTCGATCTCAAGAAAGCGCCGGCGCCGGTCCCGCTGGACGAAGTCGAGCCGGCCAAGGAGATCGTCAAACGTTTCGCGACCGGCGCGATGTCTTTCGGATCCATCAGCCGCGAAGCCCATACCACCCTTGCGGTGGCCATGAACCGGATCGGCGCGCGTTCGAATACGGGCGAAGGCGGCGAGGAGCCGGATCGCTTCAAGCCGCTGCCGAACGGCGATTCAATGCGCTCGGCCATCAAACAGGTCGCCTCGGGACGCTTTGGCGTCACCATCGAGTATCTGGTCAACGCCGACGACATCCAGATCAAGATGGCCCAGGGCGCGAAACCGGGCGAGGGCGGTCAGTTGCCCGGCGACAAGGTCAACGGCCCCATCGCCAAGGTCCGTCATTCCACGCCCGGGGTCGGTCTGATTTCGCCGCCGCCGCATCACGATATCTATTCGATCGAGGACCTGGCGCAGCTCATCCACGACCTCAAGAACGCCAATGCCAAGGCGCGCATCAGCGTCAAATTGGTCTCGGAAATCGGCGTGGGCACGGTCGCGACGGGCGTCGCGAAGGCGCGCGCCGATCATGTGACCATCTCCGGCTTCGAAGGCGGCACGGGCGCGTCCCCGCTCACGTCCTTGACCCATGCGGGTTCGCCGTGGGAAATCGGTCTCGCTGAAACCCATCAGACATTGGTGCTCAACAATCTGCGCGGACGCATCGCGGTCCAGGTCGATGGGGGCTTGCGGACCGGGCGCGATGTCGTGATCGGCGCGCTGCTCGGCGCCGACGAGTTCGGCTTCGCCACAGCGCCGCTCATTACGCTGGGCTGCATCATGATGCGCAAATGCCATTTGAACACCTGTCCGGTCGGGGTGGCCACGCAGGACCCGGTGCTGCGCGCCCGATTCACCGGCGTGCCCGAGCATGTCGTGAACTATTTCTTTCTGCTGGCCGAAGAGGTCCGGGAAATCATGGCGAACCTCGGCGTGCGCAAGTTCGACGACCTGATAGGGCGCATGGATCTGATCGACGTGCGCCGCGCGGTCGGCCACTACAAGGCCGCCGGTCTCGACTTCTCGAAGCTGCTGTATCGCGCGCCCGTGGGCAAACATGTCCATCTCCGCTGCACCGAAACGCAGGATCACCAGCTCGACCGCGCGCTCGATCATGCGTTGATCGCCAAAGCCGGGGCCGCGCTCGAACACGGGCAGCCGGTACAGTTCGAAATGCCGATCCGTAACGTCAATCGCACCGTCGGAACGATGCTGTCGGGCGAGGTGGCGAAGCGGTACGGCCAGACGGGGCTGCCGGAAGACACGATTTCCATCCGGTTCACCGGGATCGCCGGACAGAGCTTCGGCGCTTTCCTCGCGCGCGGCATTTCGCTTGAGCTTGTCGGCGCGGGCAACGACTACGTCGGCAAGGGACTTTCGGGCGGACGCATCGCTGTCTATCCGCCCAAGGAATGCCCGGCCGTCCCGTCGGAGAACATCGTCGTCGGCAACACGGTGATGTACGGCGCCATCGAGGGCGAGTGTTATTTCTCGGGCGTCGCCGGCGAACGCTTCGCCGTGCGCAACTCCGGCGCTTACGCCGTCGTGGAAGGCGTCGGCGACCACGGCTGCGAATATATGACGGGCGGCGTGGTCGCGGTTCTCGGCATGACGGGACGCAATTTCGCCGCCGGCATGTCGGGCGGCGTCGCTTATGTGCTGGACGAAGACGGTTCTTTCCGTCAGCGCTGCAATATGGCGATGGTGGACCTCGAGGCGGTGAAACCGGAGCCTCACCTCAGCGGCGAAAACGGCAATTTCCGTCAGTTGATGATGAACCATCTCGAGCAGGACGCGCCGCGTGTGCGGGCGCTCGTCGAGCGTCATCTCCATTACACCAACAGCGCCCGGGCCGCCGAAATCCTGGCGGACTGGGACGCCTATCTGCCGAAGTTCGTGAAGGTCATGCCCATCGATTACAGCAAATCCCTCAAGATCCTCGCCGCCTCCCGGCACCAGGAGCTTGACGGCGAGAGGACGTTCAAGATCCATGGGTAAGCCAACGGGATTTCTCGAAGTCGGCCGGCAGGACCGTTCGTACGACAAGGCCTCGGCGCGCGTCGCGACCTGGAAGGAATTCGTTCACGAACTTCCCAACGAGGCGATGAAGAAACAGGGCGGGCGCTGCATGGATTGCGGTATCCCGTTCTGTCACAACGGCTGTCCGGTCAACAACCTGATCCCGGACTGGAACGATCTCGTCTACAAGGACAAGTGGCAGGATGCGCTCACGGCGCTGCACTCGACGAACAATTTCCCCGAATTCACGGGGCGGATTTGCCCGGCGCCGTGTGAAGCGGCGTGCACCCTGAACATCAACGACGACGCGGTCACCATCAAAAGTATCGAATGCGCCATCGTGGACCGCGGCTGGGCCGAAGGTTGGATCGCGCCTCAGCCGTCGATCCGCAAGACCGGCAAGAAGATCGCGGTGGTCGGTTCGGGCCCGGCGGGCATGGCCGCGGCGCAGCAGCTGGCGCGCGTGGGTCATGGCGTCACGCTGTTCGAAAAGGACGACCGGATCGGCGGCCTTCTGCGCTACGGCATTCCCGACTTCAAAATGGAGAAGCACCTCATTGACCGCCGCATCGCGCAGATGACGGCCGAGGGCGTGACCTTCATGCCGAACTGCCATGTCGGCAAGGATGTGAAGGCCGAGGCGCTGCTCAAGGACTTCGACGCCGTGCTCCTGACGGGCGGGGCCCAGGCGCCGCGGGATTTGCCGGCGCCGGGACGGGACTTGCAGGGCATTCATTTCGCGATGGAGTTCCTGGGTCAGAACAACAAGCGTGTCGCCGGCGATACGATTCCGGCCGGCGAGGCCATCGTGGCGACCGGTAAACACGTCGTGGTCATCGGCGGAGGCGATACGGGATCGGACTGTATCGGCACGTCGATCCGCCAGGGCGCGACGTCCGTAACCCAGCTTGAAATCATGCCGCGGCCGCCGGAACAGGAAAACAAGCCGATGGTATGGCCGTACTGGCCGCTGAAGTTCCGCACATCGTCCAGCCAGGAAGAGGGCTGCGAACGGGAGTTCGCGGTTGCGACGAAGGCGTTCATCGGCGACGGCGGCAAAGTGAAGAGGCTGCAGATCGTTCAACTCGCCCAGGGTCAGGAAGTCCCCGGGAGCGCGCAGAACCTCGCGGCCGACCTCGTGCTGCTCGCGATGGGCTTCGTGCACCCGGTCCACGCGGGCCTGCTCAAGGACCTGGGCGTGACTCTCGACGCGCGCGGCAATGTCCAGGCCGATACGCTCACCTATCGGACGTCGGTCTCCAAGGTGTTCACGGCCGGCGACATGCGGCGCGGCCAGAGCCTTGTCGTATGGGCTATCCGCGAAGGCCGCCAGGCCGCCCGCGCGGTGGACGAGTTCCTCATGGGCGCGAGCGATCTGCCGCGTTAGAGCGCTACCAGCGGTACGTCAAGCCCGCCGTCAGCGCCCGGCCGGCCAGGAGATCGTTGGCGGTCATGGTTCCGGCGACGCGGCCCTCCCATCCGGCGGCGAGGGCAACGGCCAGTCCGACTTCCGCGTCAACGGCAACCCGCCGCCGTGCGTCTCCCTCGAGCGCGAAGCTGCTGTCTGGAACGCCGATAAGGCTGGCGGCAACGCGGGGCATGCGTTGCATCAGCTCGACGGACAAAGACATCTCGCCGTAAGGGCGGATGCGGCCGGTGACGGCGTTCAGGCCTGCGCCAAGATCGATACGAAGCGAGTCCAAGGCGCCGCCCGCGGTTCGCACGGCAAGGGCCCGGCCTTCGTCCGTCGCACTCAAGCCGACGCGATGATAGGCGGCGCCCAGGTGGGGCGAGATCACGACCGGTCCGAATGCCTTTTCATAGGTTGCCGCGAGGACGGCGGACCAAAGATTGCTGGCGGCCTTACTCGTAAGGGTGTCCGGCGTCCCGCCTTGCAGACGCACACGCCGCATGTCCGGCGATCCATGCCCGTAGGCCAGAGCGGCTTCGACGCCAAGGTCATCCCAGCGGCGCGCGGCCGTTAAGGCAATCAAAGCCGCGCCGGCATCGGCTTGGCTGGCGCCGCGGACAAAATCGCCGTCGGTTCGCGCCGCCGCGACGCCCAGCCACATATCGCCGCGCGCGATATTCACGCCCGCCGTCAGGCCTTGAAGATCAAAATCGGCCGGAGAGACGGCCCCGCGCGAACGGCCGGTGGATGTGAAACCTTGCGCCCAGGCAAAGCGGCCGCCGGATACGCCCGCCGGCGCGCCATAGCGTAAACCCTGTGTAAAGCGTTCAAGGGTCATCAGCCCGAGAGTCTGAACCCCGGCGGGGCCCTCCGCGGCGAACTCTTCGAGGAGCGCGGCGGCCGCGCGCGGCGATGAAAACTCGAGTTGCGCGAGAGTCGAGATAAGAGCGGCCGGCGGCGCGGCCTGAAGCCGATCGAAAAGACGCCCGACGGAGCGCTGGGCGGCGGTCACGCCGGCGGTGCTGTAAGACAAGCGCTCGATCTCGACCGCCACCGCGCCCGCGGAATTAGTCACCAGTCCGGCCTTCACGAAGGCCAGTTCCGGCGCCGCGAGGGTGAATTGCCCCGTGCTGGAGAGAGAGCCTGAAATTGGCGCAAGAATGTCGAAGCGCTGCCGGTCGTGGAAAGCCGTTCCCTCGTAGCTCAACGCGAGCGTACCGGCCAAGGTGGCCGGGCCGCCGATCAGCAGCTTGTCGGACGATCCATCGGGCGACAGCCGGACGGCCAGTGTGCCGGTCGGGAATTGCCGGAACGCTCCGGTGATCGTTAGTGTGCCTTTCGCGCTTGGCGTGCCGGGCGCGATGACGCCGTCGTTGGTGACCATGCCCTCGATTGTGCCGGCGCCGCGCAGCAGGCCTAGATTTCCAGTCGCGCCGGATATAAGGCGCGCGCCGCTATTCAGAGTGATCGCGCCGCCATCGAAGATGTTCACCTGCCGGCGGACCGCGAGGTCGCGCGTCAGGACAAGATTTCCGCCGCTGCTTTTCGAAAGGAATTCCAGGTTGAGAATGGGCGCGGCGAAAGTGCCGCTGCCCTGAAAGACCAGAAGGTCCTCGCCGGCGCCGAAATCGACGGTCCCATTGATCGCCGATCCGGCGCGGTAAGTGACCACGTCATTGCCGGCGGCGAACAGCACGTCGCCGTCGATGGTCCCGCTGTTGGACAGCGCGACCGCGGGACCGAGGCTTTTGAAGGCCGCCAGCCCGCCGCGGGCGACGATGAGGCCCGAATTGGCGAGTTCCACCGGGGCGCCGCCGACGGCAAGGACCGCCGCACCATTGGGCAACACCGCCCCTTCGATGTCACGGACCAGCGACACATCGATGCGTCCCTCATTGGAGAGCGCCGCGCTTTGCGCGCCGTCGAGACGCACGCCGATATGCGTGGCTTCGACAATCCCGCTCGACGTGTTCGTGAAGTGAGCGTCTTTTCCCACGACGGAAACGCCCACGGTGGGCGTCAGCGCGAGGGCGGGGCCCGCCAGGACGCCGCGGATCCGGCCGGCATTCGTAAGAGTGCCGTCCACGACTTGAATGCCGATTGAATTGTTCCCCGTCGTTTCGACGCTGCCGCTGTTCATCAGCGTCGATCCCGTGCCCGCGACGATGCCGAAGCTCGCGTCCCCGCGGGCGGCGACGGCGCCCTCATTCACCACCAAGGCGTTCGCGCCGACCTCGATCCCATGGGCGCCGATCCCGCCGGCGGTGACGGTTCCGCCGGCCTCGACCGTCACGCGCATCCCGCTGCCGCCGAAGATTCCTCCGGAGCCCTGGTACTCCGTCGCGATGCGCCCGCTTGTGCGGATCGTGACGTCGTTGCCGGAAAGGATGCCGTAGGAAACAAGGTCGTGCGTGAGGATGGTGCCGGAATTCGTGATCGTGCCGCCGTTCCCGGCCATGACGCCAAAAGCGCAGACGCCGAAGGTCGAAATCGTTCCCTCGTTGAAGATGTCGCTCGACGGGCCCACCGATATACCCGGCAACGAAAGCGGGCAGCGTCCGGTGACGTTCGTCGACATTATGTTTCCAACGAGCGCGTCCGGCCGTATGCGTACCGTCACGGACTGGGTGGAAATAAAACCGTCGCCGTCTACGCCGGCGCACTCGACATTATTTCCCGTCTGCGTGCAGGCGGCCTGCGCCGCGGAAGGATCGAGAAAGCAGAAACCCAGCGCGGCCGCGCCGCTCAAGGCGGCGACCGGAAGGAGGAAATTCGGAAGGCAATCGCGAAGTGTCACAGTCAGTCCTTTTCATCCGCGAAGCGCGGGATGGCATCTGGTTGGTGCGTTAGGGGACTGTGAAAATGAACGGCAGCTCTTGGCGGCTGCTATGGATTTCTTAGAGCATCGCCCTTTGTCAAACAAGCGGTCCATGCGCGCACGAAGACGGCGGACGCTGCAACGTCTGGTCACCTACAGCGCGGCCATCCACGAGTGGATCGCGGACGCGGTCTCCCGCCACCCGTCGTCAAGCATGAGGCAATGGCCTGACGGTTCTATGATTTTCAGCGCGGCGCCATAGTGGGCGGCGATGAGTTGATCTTGGCCGCGCGGATGGAGCGGCGAATCATCCTTTGCTCCCGACAGACACAGGATGGGACAAGAAAGCGCGGCGCGCTCGACGACGACGCCGTCATGAAAGCACTCATTCAGGAGTTTCGGACTCTCGGGGCAAAGCCGTGCGAGATACGGCGCCATGTCGGACGCCGCGGCGCCGGCCATGAACCATTTGCGCGCCCGCGCTTCGCCGGGCGGCTGAACGGCGCGCATTGTGGGAAAAGGGGGTAACGGGTGCGATCGCGTGACGCCCGCGGGCGCGGCCGGCGCGAGCAGGATCAATCCCCGAAGGGGCAATTGCGCGGCGGCCTTCATCGCGATCAGCGCGCCCAGGCTATGTCCCGCTAAAAATAGAACGGGCGTCTCTTGCATCGCCTCGCGCACGTCCTGGATCATCGCGTCGAGGCCCTCGTCGGGAAATGAAGGCGGCTGCGGCAACCCGCCGTGACCGCGCAGATCGAGCGCGGCGGCGCTTACGCCATGACCGGCGAGAAAGCCCGATGTCCGTGACCAACACCAGGCGCCGTGAAAACCGCCGTGCACAAAAAGGATCGACGCCGGCCCGTTGCCGGAAAAATGGAGCCGTCCCCGCGAGAGTGCGCGCATCATGGCGGGGAAGCCTTTTTCGTCGGGACAATCATTTCAGCGGGTTCGCGGGGGGCCTTGCCATCTTGAAGTGTTATAGGCGGCCTGTCTTCGATGGAAAAGCGGCCGTATGAAGGGCGGGACGCGACGTGTTATGGTCCGTTCCGGCGGCGCGGCGGCGATCACCGCCCCAAGACAGCAGCTGGAAGGGCCCGGGTGTATTTCCTGTTTTACAAGAGCAAGGACAGCGACCGCCGCCTGATTGCCTGCCTGGAAAACGAGGATACGGCGAGTTACTTCGCGCGCGTTTGGTCGAAGTTCTGGCTGTCGCCCATCGATGTCGTGCACAACTCCGCCGACGGCGCGGCCGTTCTTGTTTCGCGCTATACAGGCGGCGCCTTGACGCGTCACGCGTTCGCACCGACATTTTCCAGATAGCTATTGCACGATAATCCCGAGCACGCGCAACTCGCGGTGTGCCCGCGCCCTAAAAAATGGCGCGCCCTAAAAACGCCAGGAACCGCCCGGCCGGTTCGGCTTTATTCATTCATGAAAGACGATCAACGCGCAGAGCGCTGGCTGAAACGCGCCGCGGAGATCCGTGCGGAGGCTCTTGCGATGCGTCAAACCGATACACAAACGGCGCTGTTGAAGCTCGCGGCGGACTGGGAGCACATGGGAACGAAAGCCCGCGCGCGCGCCGAGGGAAAACGCCCGCCATCGCCGGGATGGAGCGAAATCCCGCGCGCCGACAAGACACGCCACTGACTTAAAAGGCGACCGCCCGCCGGCGGCGCCGGCCGCGCAGGGGCACCGGCGCGTCCGCCGCGGCGGGAGCCGCCGGCGGCTCGTCGGGCTCGGCGTCGGCCGCGCGCTCTTCCGGGGTCGGCCAATAGAGCCGGAATTGTGTCTGGAACGCTTTCCACCATTGTGGAATTCCAACCGCCAGAGGCTCGCCGAGCTGGTGGCGCAGCGCCTTGTCGCGCAACAGCACGCGCGTACTCTCGATCTTGTCGACGCCGATGTGGTGCAAAATCGCTTTCACGACCTTATCATGCGGCGCCTTCATGCGGGCAACGCCGGACCCGAGTTCGATCTTACCCATGATGTAGAAAACGAGATCGGAGACAACGCGGTCCTGTCGCCCGGTGGCCGCATCGACTTGCTCGCCGACTTCGCCGAGGATCTCGCCGGCCTCGATGGCGTTGTAAAAACCGCGCATGCGCGCGCACTCCAGCGCGACGACGCCGGCGAAATAATAGTCATCGATCGGATGGACTTCGAACAGGGCCCGGCGTTCGTCGAAATTCAGGGCGCATTCGCCGAAGGCGCCGTCGAGAAGCCGGCTCCACGCGCCATAGGTTCGCGCGGCGGCGGCGTTCATTTCGGCGAGGAAGTAAGAAACCGCGAGTTTGGCTTCCACGCTGTTGTCGACGTCGTCGGAACCCAGGAGGCGGCGCACAGGCAGCGACAGACGCCAGGCGAGGCCCGCGAGGCCGCGCTTCTTGCGCGTTGGGATCGGCGCCATAGCCTGATCGGTGGCGGTCTCTGCCACAAAAAGTCCCCCAGCTAAGCCGGAATTCCTGCCCGCCGCGTTGGCGCGGTTCTAGGTAGTGGGTCCGGCATCTCACGCTTCGTAGTTGAACGAACAACTGTTCCGAGAACTTACATTCTCATGATTCGGGCAAAGGGTGAAGCAAAAGCTGTGTATTACGATTTTGAATCAATACCTTGGTCAAATAATGCCTTGATTTGCCTACCCGGTTCGGTGGATGCATGAGATGGGGATACGCTGCGTGCGGTCAGGCTATCGCGTATAAAGGGCCGCCGGCGATGGGGGAAGGTCGTTTGCAATGAGTGACTTCGACCTGCAGTCGATGGACAAGGTCGTCGCTTTCATCGGCGAGCCTGACGATCAGGTTCGCAAGGAACTCCGTCAAATCTTGAATCATGCCGGCGTCAAGCAGGTCAGCGCGCACGGCAACCTTTCGAATATCTCCAAGCTGATTTCCCAGGTCCTGCCCGACCTGCTGATCCTGGCGGACGACCTCGATCCGGGCGTCTTCGATTTCATCCGTGACATTCGCCACAACAAGATCGGAACGAATCCGTTCGTGCTGATCACCACACTGGTCGCGCCCAATCATGTGGACGCGGTGAAGCAGGCGATGCAGGCCGGAACCGACGACATCATCATCAAGCCCGTGAAGGAGGAACAACTTCTCCAGCGCCTGAAGCGCATCACCGTCAACCGCGCGGCTTTTGTCGTCACCAGCGATTATCTCGGGCCCGACCGCCGCGCGAAGAACCGCCCATCGGCGATCCGGCGCATCAACGTGCTCAACACGATGCTCGAGAAAGCGAACGGCAGGGACGTGGATATGGCCAATATCCGCGAGGCGGTCGACGGATCGATGAATGAGGTGCTCCAGGCGCGTCTGGATTCTCACGGATACCGGCTGGGTTTCGTCTGTAACCTGATCTTGGAGGCGTACGAGAGCAATCAGATTACAGAGGAGGTCAAAGAGAAACTGGCTGTTCTGGTCGATCTTTTGCGCGATGCCGCGAAAACCGCGGAACGTCTCGAAGAACGCGAACTGGCGCTGCTTTGCGGTTCTCTTTCGCGGGACGTCAGTTCAATCGCCGAGCGTTATCTCGCGCCGACGCCCAAGGACATCGACCTTATCAAGAAGCTTTCCCGGGCCGTTGTTTCCGCGGTGAAACCGCGCACGCCGGCTGATAAGCTCGACCAGGAGACGCGCCAGGCGGCGGAGGTCTATCAACAACGCGACCGGGCCAGTTTCGGCGAAGCCAACGAGATACACCGTAATGCGGGAGATCCGCCGGTCGTGGCGATGGACGAACCAATTATCCAGATCCTCCCGCTGGCGAAGGGACAGTACCTGTTCCGTCAGGGAGATCCGCCGACGTCCGCGTACATCCTCAATAGCGGCGCGATCGGCATCTTCAAGGAAGCCGAAGGCAAGCGCATCCCTGTCGCGCGCGTGAAGAAGGGCGAGTTCTTCGGCGAGATGGCGATCATCGACAGCCGTCCGCGCCGTAATTCCGCGATGGCGTTGGAAGACTGCACGCTGTCGCTGGTCTCCAAGGAAATGATCGAGGAGAAGCTCGCGGCGTCCGATCCGCTGGTGCGGACGGTCCTGCACATGCTCAGCAACAGCCTGCGCATGGTGCACGAAGCCTACGCGCCCAAGGGGCGCAGCATGTCCGACTCCGTGCGTGAAATCCGCGAGCAGGCCCGGCATATCCGCTCATACCTTGAGAACGCCGCGGAGCCGGCCGTTCGCACGGAGGGCGCGGACGTGGCGCTGAAGGTGGGCAAGCTGTCGGAGGATCTGGCCAAGCTGATTGAAAGCGTGCCCGACCTGGACCGCCGGACCCCGGCGATCCCCACTGAAAAGGACCTCGCCGGTTAATTCCCCGGCGCCTTACAGCCCTTTCATTTCGCTCACGGTTCCGAGACTTGCACACCTGGGAGCGAACCCCTAACTTTTCGCCCGCGCGGTGGCCAAGCGGGGAAAAGCATGACGGTGATGGTTGAAATCGACCAGCTTTCGAAGTCCTTCGGGGACTTCCGGGCAGTCGACGGTATTAGCCTGGCGGTTTCCAAAGGCGAGGTCCTGGGATTCCTGGGGCCCAACGGCGCGGGCAAGACCACCACGATGCGCATGGTCGCGGGGTTCCTGACCCCGAGCGGCGGCACCGCCCGGGTCTGCGGGCGCGATGTCGTGCAAGACCCGACAGGCGTGAAGAGCATGCTCGGTTATCTGCCGGAGGGCTCGCCGTCCTATGACGATATGACGGTGCGCCGCTTCTTGAAATTCATCGCGGAAATTCGCGGGTATGACGGCGCGGAGCGCAGCGCGCGCGTCGAGAACGTGGTTGCACGCCTGGGCCTGGGCGAGGTGATCGACCGGCCGATCGACGTTCTGTCCAAGGGATACCGCCGCCGTGTCGGTTTGGCGCAGAGCATTCTTCACGATCCTCCGGTCCTGATCCTCGACGAACCCACGGACGGTCTCGATCCCAATCAAAAGCATCAGGTCCGCAGCCTGATCGCCGAGATGGCGGCCGAGAAGGCGATCATCGTCTCCACGCATATCCTGGAAGAAGTCGAGGCGGTATGCACGCGCGCCGTGATCATCAGCGGGGGCCGCGTTCTCGCCGACGGTACGGCCGATCAGCTTCGCACCCGTCTGCCGGAGAGCCATGCGATTTGCGTGGTGCTGCCGCAGGCCGCCGCGGCCGCGGCCGCGGCCCATTTCAAGGCGCTTGCCGCCGTCGCGGCCGTATTTGAAACGCCGGCCGAGAATGGCAACGCGAAGCTGCGCATCACGCCGAAAGGCGAGGTCGCGCTCGCCGCCGAGATTTCCGCCGCCGTGCGCCACCAAGGCATTCCCGCGATCGAAGTCTATCAGGATCGCAGCAGCCTCGATGACGTCTTCCGCCTCATCACGACCGGCGCCGCGCCGCGCGCGGCCGCCTGATCCCGGAGCTTCCCATGCGAAAAATCTGGATCATCGCCAAGCGTGAGCTGGCCGCCTATTTCGCGACGCCCGTCGCGTTCGTGTTCATCGCGATCTTTGTCGGCCTGACCGGCGCGTTCGCTTTCTATATCGGCGATTTTTTCGAGCAGAACCAGGCAAGCCTCCAGAATTTCTTCAGCCACCACCCATGGCTCTACGTGCTGCTGGTGCCCGCGGTCGCCATGCGCTTATGGGCCGAGGAACGCAAGTCCGGCACCATCGAGCAACTCCTGACCCTGCCCGTGACGACGACCCAGGCCGTTCTTGGAAAATTCCTCGCGGCCTGGCTTTTCTGCGGTATCGCGCTAGCCTTGACCGTGCCGATGTGGATCACCGTGAACGTGCTCGGCAGTCCCGACAACGGCGTCATTCTGCTGAGCTATCTCGGCAGCTTCATCGTGGCCGGCGCGTTCCTGTCCGTCGGCATCTGCATGTCGGCGTTGACGCGCAATCAGATCGTGGCCTTCATCCTCGGCGCGGTCGTGTGCTTCCTGTTCACCATGAGCGGCCTGGACATGGTCCTCAATGCCTTCCGGGGCTGGGCGCCCGAGGCCGTCGTCGACACGATCGCCTCGTTCAGTTTCTTGACGCGGTTCGACGGCATGACCCGCGGCGTCGTCGCACTCAGGGATTTCGTCTTTTTCTTCTCGCTGATGGCGTTCTGGCTATTCGCGGCCGTTCTTGCCGTTGATACGCGTAAGGGGGCTTAAGCCATGCCGCGTTTTGCTTCGCGCACTCTTGGCCTCGTCGCCATTGCCGCCGCCGCGGTGTTGTTCATCGCCGTCAACGTGGTCTCGAACACCTGGCTGCGCAACCTGCGTCTCGACGTGACGGAAGGGGCGTCCTACAGCACATCGGCGCAGGTCAAGCCGATGTTCGCGAGCATCAAGGAAGCTATCGTCGTGCGCGTCTACTTCTCGGAAGCCATCGGGCGGGCCAGCCCGCGGCACGCCGAATACTTCCAGCGCGTCCGCGACCTCTTGCAGCAATACGCCGAACTTGCCAACGGCAAGATCAAGGTCGAACTCTACAATCCCGAACCGTTCTCCGACGTGGAAGACCGCGCGGTCGGTTTTGGTCTTCAGGCCGTGCCGCTCGGCCAGCTCGGCGAGGTGGGTTATTTCGGGCTCGCCGCGACGAATTCCACGGACGACCAACAGGTGATTCCGTTCTTCAATCTCGAACGGGCGCAGTTCCTGGAATACGACCTCGCGAAGCTCATCTACAGTCTGTCGGAGCCCGATCAGCCGAAGATAGGTCTTCTGTCGACGCTCCCGATCGAAGGCGCGCCGGCGATGCCGAACATGATGGGCATGCCTCAGCAGCAGCCGCGCCCCTGGGCGGTGCTCGGCCAGATCCGCGATACCTTCGCGATTGAAACCTTGAACCCGGGCATCACGTCGATCCCGGCGGATATCGATATCCTCATGCTGGTCCAGCCGGACGGACTTTCGGACGCCGCGGCTTACGCCATCGATCAGTTCATCCTGCGCGGCGGGAAAGCCCTGGTCTTTGTCGATCCGAACGCCGAGTCCGCCGGCATGGGCGGTCCGCCCGGCGGCGGCGACAAACAAGGCATCGACAAGCTGCTGAAGGCTTGGGGTGTCCGCATGGTCGAGGGGCAGGTGGTCGGCGATCTCGAGGCCGCCGCGCGCGTGGGTATCCAAGCCGAAGGCCGCCCGGTCGCGGCCGACTATGTGGCCTGGCTCCAGCTTCGCGCCGGTCATTTCGACGCCAACGACGCCATCACCGGCGATCTCCAGCAAATCAACCTGGGGACCTCGGGCATGCTGGAAAAGGTCGAGGGGGCGACGACGACGGTCACGCCGCTCATCTCCACCGGTCTTCAGTCGATGCGCATGCCGGCCGACAAGTTCATGGGTCTGCCGGACGTCGTCTCCTTGTTCCGTGACTTCAAGCCCCAGAATAAAGCCGAAATCCTTGCCGCCCGCATCTCGGGTCCGGCAAAGAGCGCGTTCACCGAAGCGCCCAAGGTTGAAGGCGCCGAGGCGCCGGCGGCGCATTTAAGTGAATCGAAGCAACCGATCCAGGTCGTGGTCGTGGCCGACACCGACATCCTGGGCGACCGCTTCTGGACCCAGAACAGCTCGTTCCTCGGCGAGCAAATCGTCGTTCCGACGGCGGACAACGCGAACTTCACCATCAACGCGCTTGAGAACCTGACCGGCTCGCCGGCGCTTTCCGCGTTGCGCGGCCGGGGCGTTAAAAGCCGTCCGTTCGAATTGCTGGACTCCATCCGCCGTGACGCCGAAATGCAATACCGGCAGACGGAGCAATCGCTCAGCGGCCGCCTCGATGAGCTGCAAAAGAAGGTCAGCGCCATGCAGGTCCGTGAAGACGGGCAGGGACAGGCCATCCTGAGCGACGAGGATCAGCGCACCATCGAAAGTTATCGCGGGGATATTCTCGCGACCCGCCGTGAACTTCGCGAAGTGCAGCGCGCTCTGCGCGAGGACATAGACCGGTTGCAGGGTATTTTGACCTTCGTGAACATCGCCGTGGTGCCGATCCTGTTCGGTCTCGGGCTTGTGGTTTTCGCGGCCGTGCGGCGGCGCCGCCGGTCGGCGGCTTAGGGAGAGGCGGACATGAGGCAGAAAACGGTCTTCGCTCTCGCCGGCGCAGCCGCCGTCGGAGCGGTTCTTGCGATCGCCGCGGCGGTCACCCAGCCGCGCGTCGAGACCTCGGCGGGCGACGGCGCGCCGGTGTTCCCGGGCCTCGCGGAGAAGCTTCAAGCCAACCTGAAATCCGTCGTCATTCGCCACGCCGGAGGCACCATTTCGCTCGACCGCGACGGAAATAGCTTCCGCTACCGCGAACGCGCGAATTATCCGGCCGATCCGGAAAAGGTCGTCGACCTTGTGGTCGATATCGCGCGCCTGACGAAGCTCGAGAGCAAGACCAATCAGCCCGACCGTTATGCGCGTCTCGACCTGCAGGATCCCACGGAAAAGGGCTCGAACGCCAAACAAGTGACGTTGCTGGACGCCGGCGGAAAGGAAATGGCGACGCTGATCGTCGGCAAGCGAAAGTACACGCTTGGCGGAAAAGAGGGCGGTACCTACATCCGCCTGCCGGGCGATGCCCAGACCTGGCTTGCGCTGGGCGAGGTCAATCCGGGCGTCGCGCCGCGCGACTGGCTCGCCAAGGATATCGCCGATGTGCCCGATGCCGCGGTCAAACGCGTGACGATCACGACGCCCAAGGGCGAACGCGTGATTGCGGGCCGCGGCGCCGACGAGAAGTTCGCGATTGAGAATCTACCGCGCAACGTCTCGCTGGAAAGCGATTTCACGGCCGAGGAATACAGCCGCATATTGGCCGGCCTTCAGGCCGACGACATCGCGCCGGCCGACCAGGTCCCGTTCCCCAGGGACAAGACCTACACCGCGGTCGTCGAGACCGTGGAAGGATCGACCGTCACCGTCGAGATGACCGAAGCCAACGAGCAAAGCTGGATCAAGGTCTCGGCGAACCCGGCGCCCGGCCTTGCGGCGGAAAGCAGCGCGGCGCAAGCCATGGCCGGCATCAAGGCGCGCGGTGAAGGGCGCGTTTTTCAGGTGCCCGCCTACAAGGTCGCGATCATGAAGCGCACTCTCGCGGACCTGCGGAGCAAACCCGGACAGCCCGGCTGATCGCGGTTTAGCTCCGCTGGATTTTCTCCCCTGGCTGG
Organism: Rhodospirillaceae bacterium; assembly: GCA_041913245.1. Classification (GTDB taxonomy): domain Bacteria; phylum Pseudomonadota; class Alphaproteobacteria; order Rhodospirillales; family Rhodospirillaceae; genus SHVO01. The sequence goes on from JAYSFT010000001.1 coordinate 56,606, forward strand.
TGCACCATCGGCGCGGGAACGGGGGGATATCTGGCGATGGGTAAATTCGCTTTGCTCCAGGCCGTATATGCGGTCACGGGGATCATGTTTTTTGTGCGCGACCTGATGGTCGAACGGACGCCGATGGATAAGGCGATGATCAACGCCTTCATCTGGCCGTACGCCCAATTCCAGGTCATGAAGGTCCACGTCCTGGGCTGGATCAACTCCGCGCTCGCACTGATCCAATAATCAGCCGCGCTCGCGCATGCTTTTCCATTTTTCGTAGGCCTGGTGCAGGCGCTGGCGCCGAAGTTCGCATCCCTTGCAGGGCAAGGCCAATGCGAGGCCGGCGATGACGGCGACTAGGGCGGCGCAAACCGCGAGAAAGACCGTCACGGCGAAGACGCTTCGGCCGGAACGGGCGGTGGAGATTTCCGCCGTTCGGATTCCGCGCGCACGGCGGCCATGATTTTTTCGATTTGCGCGGCGCCGACATCGCCTTCCAGGCTGATGAAATCGGCGCCTTGGATTTTAATCGTCGGCCCATGCAGGCAATTGTTCATGCAGGGCCCGCGCGTCACCGAGGCCGGAAGACGTTCTTCCAGGATGAGGCGTTCGAGCAGATCGGCGACACCGCGGCTTCCCCGGCCGCCGCAGGACGGCAGCCTGTCGGTGTTCAGCCGCTTGTTGATGCAGATACGCACCGTGAACAGGGGCGTGGGGACGGGGATCCATTCGGCGTCGATCATGGACCACCGTTAGTCCAAAGCCAGGCCGGCTTCAATGATGCGCTGGGTTTCGCTCCAGAGCCCGTAGTCCGTCAACTCGGCGGCGGGAACCCACCTGGCGTCGACGGCGTCGTCGCCGGCCCGCGGCTCTCCGCCGCCCCAATCGGCCCGGAAATCGACCAAGGTCCAGTGTCCGGTCACCGCGGCGGCGGATCGGGAAATCCCATCGACGACGTCGAGCAGCCTCAGGTTCGATACGGTGATGCCGGTCTCCTCGAGGACTTCGCGGGCGGCCGTCTCGCGGATGGTCTCGCCCCACTCCTGGCGGCCGCCCGGAATGCTCCACTCGCCCATGCGCGGCGGCTTGCCGCGGCGGATCAAAAGGACTTCGGGACCGGCGGGCGTGCGCCTGACGACGACGGCGCCGATGCCGACGGACGGGCGCCGGCGTTCGCCGCTTGGGACGGGAGGGTCAGTCATGCGATGATGATGGCATGAACACGCCTCCCGCTCCAACGTCTCCGCCGCATGATGGGCGTCATCCGGTCGTTTCCCGTTTGCGGAATTACTTTTTGGCGGGCGTGCTCATCACGGCGCCCATCGCCATCACCCTTTATGTGACGTGGTCGCTGGTCGACTACATCGATGCGGCCGTCACCGGCCTGCTGCCCGACGCCATCAACCCGCGCACCTATCTCGATGTCCCCGGCGTCGGCATTTTGATCCTGGCGATCTTCCTGACCCTGGTCGGTTTCGTGACGGCCAATTACCTGGGCCGCATGGCGGTCCGGATGGGCGAGGGAATCCTCAACCACATGCCGGTCATTCGCAGCTTCTACAGCGCGGTGAAGCAGATTTTCGAGACCGTGCTGTCGAAGCAGACGCAGTCGTTTCGCGAAGTCGTCATGGTCGAATATCCGCGCAAGGACATGTGGGCCCTTGGCTTCGTGATCGGCCGGGCGCCGCCGGAACTCCAAAGCAGGATCGAAGAGGAGATTTACAGCGTCTTCGTGCCGACCATGTCTTTCACTTCTGGCTATCTGGTCTTCGTTCCGCGCAAGGACATGACGAAGGTGGAGATGACGATCGAGGAGGCGCTAAAGATGATCGTTTCGGGCGGCATCGTGGTGCCGCCGGCGAAAAGCGTCAGCCGGACCTGAGGGTCCGCACCGCCTCGTCCTGCTGGAAAAGATAGAGGAGCGTGCGCAGCGCCTGGCCGCGCGGCGTCTCCAGGTCGGGGTCGCGGGAGATCGTGAGCTTTGCATCATCCCGGGCGGCGGCGAGCAGGTCACCGTGCACCATGATGTCGGCGAGCCTGAAATCGGGAAGGCCGCTCTGCCGCGTTCCCAGAACTTCGCCGCCGCCGCGCAGTTTCAAGTCCTCTTCCGCGATCAGGAAGCCGTCTTCGGTGTCACGCAGGGTCGATAGCCGCGCCTTCGCGGTCTCGGTCAACGGTCCCGCATAGAGCAGCAGGCAGGTTCCCGGTTTTCCGCCGCGCCCCACGCGCCCGCGCAATTGGTGAAGCTGCGCGAGGCCGAAGCGCTCGGCGTGCTCGATCACAATGACGGTCGCATCGGGAACATCGACGCCGACCTCGATGACGGTGGTCGCCACCAGGATCTGGCAATCCGTGTTCTTCGCCGCGAACAGTTCCATGGCGGCATCCTTGTCGGCGGCCTTCATCTGACCGTGCAGGAGGCCGACTTTCGCGCCGAACCGTTCCTTGAGCCGGGCGAACCTGTCTTCGGCGGCCGCGAGGTCGCTGGTCTCGGATTCCTCGACCAAGGGACAGACCCAGTAGACTTTTGCCCCGTTACCGATAGCGCGAGACACACCGCCGACGATCTCTTCGAGCCGTTCAAGGTTGATCAACCTCGTATCGACCGGCGCGCGGCCGGGCGGCTTCTCATCCAGCCGTGAAACGTCCATGTCGCCATAGGCGGTCAGCGCCAGGGTGCGCGGGATCGGCGTCGCGGTCATGACCAGCACATCCGTGCCGTTGCCCTTGTCGGCGAGATCGAGGCGCTGATGAACGCCGAACCGGTGCTGTTCGTCGATCACCGCCAGCGCGAGATCGTGAAACTCCACATCCTTTTGAAACAGCGCATGAGTCCCGACAACGATATGCACCGCGCCGCTTGCGATGTCCGCAAGGCTCTGCGCGCGCGCGGCGCCCTTGGTTCGGCCCGTGAGGACTTCAAGACGAAGGCCCAGGGTTTCGGCGTAAGGCCGCAGGGTTTCGCCGTGCTGCTGGGCCAGGATTTCCGTCGGCGCCATGAGCGCCGCTTGGCCGCCCGCCTCGACGGCGTTCAGCATGGCCAGGAGCGCGACGACGGTCTTACCGCTGCCGACGTCGCCTTGCAGCAAGCGCAGCATCCGGTTCTCGCCGGCCATATCGGCGTAGATTTCCTCCAGCGTGCGGCGCTGGGCGCCGGTCAGCCGATATGGCATGGCGGCTTCGGCTTTTTTACGGAGCGTTCCGTCACCGGCCAAAGTCCGCCCGCGCCGCGTGCGGCTTTTGAGGCGGACAAGCGCGAGCGCAAGCTGGTTCGACAGCAATTCGTCGAAGGCCAGGCGCCGCCTGGCCGCCGTGGCCGCGGAGAGGTCGGCGTCCGACCCCGGGGCGTGCGCCGCCGCCAGCGCCGTTTTCCAGGAGGGCCAGCCGTTGCGTTGCTGATAGGCCGGATCGAGCCACTCCGGAAGATCCGGCGCCAGCGTCAGCGCGGCCCTTATCGCCTTGTCGAGAACCTTCGACGAAAGGCCCTCGGTCAGGGGATAAACCGGCTCGACCCGCTTCACGTCCTCGATCAGGTGCAGCGGCGCGATGTGATCCGGATGGGTCATCTGCCGCTTGCCGTCGAAGAGTTCGATCTTGCCGCTCACCACGCGCTTCTCGCCGATGGGCAGCATGCGCATGAGATAGTCTTCCTGGGCGTGGAAGAAGACGAGGGTGATCCGGCCGGTCTCGTCGCCGCAGGTGATGCGGTAAGGGATGCGCTTGTTGCGCGGCGGCGAGGGCGCGTGCGCCAGAACGTCGACGACCAGGGTCGCGATCTTGCCCGGCGGCGCATCGCCCACCTTTGGCGAAAACCGCCGGTCGACCAGGCCCGACGGCAGATGCCACAGGAGGTTCACGACCTTGTCGCCCGTGATCTTCTCCACAAGCTTCCCGAGGCGCGGGCCGATGCCCGGCAAGGTGGTGGCCTTGGCGAACAGAGGAAACAGGATCTGGGGACGGAGAAGGGCCATGGACTCCCGGCTGACAAGTCGGACGTGACCCGTTATACCGGAAGCACCCCACAGGAGGTCAATTTTGGCCCGTCCTGCGGGACTCTATTGTTCAGGACCGATGGAACCAGACCGGCCGACCGACCCCAGGCGCAAGCGCCTCCTGTTCCGCGCCACCCACCGCGGCACGAAGGAGGCCGACGTCATTATCGGAGGATTTTTCGAGGAAAACGCCGCCCGTCTGCCCGACGAGCGGATGGCGGAAGCCGAGGAGTTTCTCGAGCTTTCCGACCTCGACCTCATGGACTGGATCATGGGGCGTGCGCCCGTTCCCGCACGTTGGAACGGCTCCCTGCTGGACGACGTGCTGGCCTGGGAAAAGAAAAGACAAGGCGGTTAAGGCATGGACGGCTTTCTCGCCAAGGTGGACGCGCGGATTCTTTCCGGCATCCCGGAAGGGTTCGACGCTCTCGTGCTGGCCGAACGCGCGCGCGGCGCCTTTCGCGATTCCACGCTGCACGTCGCGCGGGACGAGCTGCGTCTCGCCGCGCTCGCCGAAGCCGTGGGATTCTTCGCGCCCGATGTCGAGATCGTCACCGTTCCGGCGTGGGACTGTCTGCCCTACGACCGCGTTTCGCCCCATTCGGAAGTCGTCGCGCGCCGCATCGACGCCTTGACCAGGCTGACATCCCCGCCGGCGCAGGGTCAGTGCCGCCTTGTCATCACCACGGTCAGCGCCATTCTTCAACGCGTGCCGAAAGTCGAGACACTGAAAGACGCGGCGCTTGAGCTGAAGGTGCGGACCACGCTCGACCGCAAAGCCTTCGACGCTTTTCTGGCGGCCAATGGATATTCGCGCGCCGAGCAGGTGATGGAGCCGGGCGAGTTCGCCGTTCGCGGCGGATTGATCGATCTTTATCCGCCCGGAGCGCCCGAGCCGGTGCGAATCGACCTTTTCGGCGACGACGTCGAGACGATCCGCACCTTCGATCCCGTCAGCCAGCGCACGACCGGGACGCGCACCGCTATTTCGCTCAAACCCATGAGCGAGACGGTGCTGACCCCGGAGTCCATCGCCCGGTTCCGCACCAAGTACCGCGAATTGTTCGGCGCGGCGGCGGACAATGACGCGCTGTATGAATCCGTCTCCCAGGGCCGGAAATTCCTCGGCCAGGAGCATTGGCTGCCCCTGTTCCATGACGGCCTGGGCACGATCCTCGATTACCTGCCGCATGCCAGCATCAGTCTCGACCAGGACATCGAGGAATCCGTCGCGGTCCGGCTGGAGACCATCCGCGACTATTACGAAGCGCGGCGCATCGTGGACAAGGCGAACACCGGAAAGAAGGAACTCTCGATCGACGAGGGCATCGTCTATCACCCGGTCCCGCCGGAGATGATGTTCCTCGACGAGGCCGATTGGATGACGCTGCTGCGCGGCCGGCAAGTCGCCGCATTCCGTTCCTACGCGGCCGCCGACGTCGGTGGCGGCGAGGATGCCGGCGGGCGCCTCGGCCGCGATTTCGCCGACGTGCGCGCGCGCCCCAATGAAAATATCTACGAAGCGTTTGTCGCGCATGTGAAGGCGCGCCAGGGCGAGAACCGGAAGGTCGTCCTGGCCACGGCCAGCGCGGGCTCCAAGCTTCGCATTGCCGGCTTGCTGCGCGACCATGGACAGGAAAAAATCCTGCCGGTCGACACCTGGCAGGAAGCCTTGGCCGCCGACCCGTCGCTCCTGGTCGTAACCGCGGTGCCGCTGGAACGCGGATTCACGACCAAGGACCTGGCGCTCACCACCGAGCAGGACCTGTTGGGCGACCGCCTGGTCCGAACCGCGCGTAAGAAGCGCCGCGCCGACGCCTTCATCGCCGACGCCTCCCAGATCAGCGAGGGCGATCTCATCGTGCACGTCGAACATGGGATCGGCCGCTACGAAGGCCTGGAGACCCTGACGGTCGGCGGCGCTCCGCACGACTGTCTGCGGATCACCTATTCGGGCAACGACCGCCTGTATGTGCCGGTCGAAAACATCGACGTGCTCTCGCGGTTCGGCTCCGAGCAGGCGGGCGTGCAGCTCGATAAATTGGGCGGAGCCGCCTGGCAGGCGCGTAAGGCCAAGCTCAAGCAGCGCATCCGCGACATGGCCGAGCAACTCATCAAGATCGCCGCGGATCGCCAGATCAAGGAAGCGCCGGTCGTCGCGCCGGCCGAAGGCCTGTTCGAGGAGTTCTGCGCGCGCTTCCCCTATGCCGAGACCGACGATCAGATAAAAGCCATCTCCGACACGATCGACGATCTGGGCAAGGGCCGTCCGATGGACCGCCTGGTATGCGGCGACGTCGGTTTCGGCAAGACGGAAGTCGCGCTGCGCGGCGCCTTTGTCGCCGCCATGAGCGGGATGCAGGTAGCCGTCGTGGTTCCGACGACGCTGCTGGCGCGTCAGCACGCGCGCGGATTTACCGAACGCTTCAAGGGCTTTCCCTTGCGCATCGCCCAGCTTTCGCGCCTGGTCACGGCGAAAGACGCGGCGGCGGTGAAAGAGGGGCTCGCCAACGGGACCATCGACGTCGTTATCGGCACGCACGCCCTCTTGGCCAAGAGCATCGCCTTCAAGGACCTCGGCCTGCTGATCGTCGACGAAGAACAACACTTCGGCGTCGCGCATAAGGAACGACTGAAGCAACTGCGCGCCGAAGTCCACGTCCTGACCCTGACGGCGACGCCGATCCCGCGCACCTTGCAAATGGCGCTGAGCGGCGTGCGCGAGATGAGCCTGATCGCGACGCCCCCGGTCGACCGCCTTGCGGTGCGCACATTCGTGCTGCCGTTCGATCCGGTGGTGATCCGCGAAGCGATCCTGCGCGAACGCTTCCGCGGCGGCCAATGCTTCTACGTCTGCCCGCGTGTCGCCGACATCGACGGCGTCGCGGAGCGTCTTCGCAAACTCGTGCCCGAGGTGAAATACGCCGTCGCGCACGGACAGATGAGTCCGACCGCGCTCGAGGACGTCATGACATCTTTCAGCGAGGGCAAGTTCGACATCCTGCTGGCGACCAACATCATCGAATCCGGCCTCGACATGCCGCAGGTCAATACCATCATCATTCATCGCGCGGACATGTTCGGCCTCTCGGCGCTCTATCAGCTGCGCGGGCGTGTCGGACGCGGCAAGGCGCGTGGCTACGCCTACCTGACTCTGCCGCCGGACCGCAAACCGACCCCCACGGCGCAAAAACGCCTGGACGTCATGCAGACTCTCGACAGCCTCGGCGCCGGTTTCTCGCTTGCCAGTCACGATCTCGATATCCGCGGCGCGGGCAATCTCCTGGGCGATGAACAGTCCGGCCACATCAAGGAAGTCGGGGTCGAGTTGTACCAGCACCTTCTTGAGGAGGCGGTTGCCGCCGCGCGCGCGGGCGAGGACGACGACGCGGGGCCGGTGTCCGAGGAATGGTCGCCGCAGATCAACACCGGCGCGCCGGTGCTGATCCCCGACACGTACGTCAAGGATCTCGGCATTCGTCTGTCGCTCTACCGCCGGATCGGCGATCTCGCGGACCGCGATGAGATCGACGGATTCGCAGCCGAACTCATCGACCGCTTCGGCCCGCTGCCGCCCGAAGTCGAGAACCTGCTCGACGTCGTGGGGATCAAGGCGCTGTGCCGCAAGGCGAACGTGGAAAAGGTCGACGCGGGCCCGAAGGGCGCCGTCGTATCGCTCAAGAACAACACGTTCCCGAATGCGGCCGGGCTCGTGGATTTCATCGCCGAGCAGGCGGGCACCGTGAAGTTGCGCCCGGATCAGAAGATCGTGTTCATCCGCCCCTGGGAAACCCCGAGCGCGCGGATCAAGGGACTGCAGACGGTCCTTGGGCGTATGGCGAAGCTTGCGGAGAAAGCCGCTTAAGCGCTGGCGAGGCGGCGGGCGAGGGTGGGAGCGGGCGCCTGGGTCTTGGCTTTGACCAATTCCGCCTGTTCCTTTTCCAGGAAACGCATGGCGATGCGCACGCGGTCGCGGTCTTCGGGGCTCTTGAAGGTGACGTTGAAAATCCGCAGGTGGGGAATCGCGCTCGGGTCGTGCGCGATCATTTCAACGCTGTAGGCGGCCTTGCAGGACTGCGCGACAACGGCTTCGAACTTCGACGTGTTCACCGTGACCTTGAAAGCGTGATCGCACTGTTCGGACATCGCCTCTACCTTCACTGAAACGAAAACATGGAAGGTTAGGATGCTCCGGCCTTGGTAAGAAAAAGGTTAACATTGGCGCCCGATCACAGACTCAACCCGCGGTCGCATTTTTCGCAAATTCAATAGCTTGTGCCGCGATGATGACCTGAAAAATGAATGTGATGCGCGGCGCCGACGAAGAATTAACCGATGCTCTGCATGGCGGGGCGCTCGGCGTCCTGCGCCACGGCCATGTCGATCATGCGGGTGAGGATTTCAGGCTCCTGGGCGCCCGCGATCGCGCGGCCTTCGTTGAAGATGAAACACGGCACGCCGGTAATGCCGAGGCGGTGCATGCGCGCATTCTCGGTATAGACGGCATTGAGGTCGCTATCGCCCGAAAGGTGGGCGAGCGCCATATGGCGCTCGATGCCGATCTGCTCGGCGAGGCGGATCAGGACTTCGATATTGCCGAGATCGAGGCCCTGCTCGAAGAAGGCGCTGAACAGGAGTTCGACCGCCTCGTTCTGCCGTCCCAGGGTATGGGCGAGGCGAACGAGCCGGTGTGAATTCGCCGAGTTGGGGACGCGCTTGATCTTGTCGAGCGCGAAATGAATGCCTTCGGCCTTGCCCGTGTAAACGAGGGCTTCGGCGATCCGGTCATATTGGTGGCTGCCGCCGAACTTGCGTTCGAGGTACTCGCGCCGGTCCACGCCTTGCGGCGGCAGGTCGGGGTTCAAAAGGAATGACCGGTAGCGCAGTTCCGGTTTGAGGTTCGGCCGTGCCTTGAGGGCGCGGTCGAACCGGCGCTTCCCGACGAAGCACCAGGGGCAGACCGTGTCGAAGACGATGTCGATGCGCATGAGCCCATCTTAGGGCCCCGGCGGGCCCGCGGCTAGGTGCGGACCCACAGCCGATAGTTGCCGGCCCCGGCCGCCCGCGGCGGCGCGCCGGCGGTCGATGATCGCCCGCGGCGGGACAACGCAGGGCACGGAGGCATAATGGCCGATGCCCTGCAAATTCCATGTGCGGGTGACGGCCGCGCCGATCGTGCGGGCGAGTTTGTCCAGGGAAAGCGGGGCGGCGGCGAATCCATTGACGTCGAGCTCGACCGCGCATTTGACGGCGGCCTCCTCGGCCCGCGCGGTGAAGATCACAAAATTGGTGCGCGGATCGACATTCGCCAGCGCGCGGCAGCGGATCATGCGCAGGAGTTCGAGGCCGCCCACCGGCAGCATGTCCCAGTCGGCGACGATGCATTCCACGTCGGCGCCGGGCTGCGAGAGAATCTCGGCGGCCTTGGCGACGCTCATGGTCTGACGGACGTGGCGGGCGCGGTTGACGAGCGCGCTATGGGCCATTTCGCGCGACATCGGCTTGTCGTCGACAATGAGAAAACCCAGGCGGGAGAGATTGACCTCGGCGTGAAGGGTGGCCATGGGCTAATCCAACGGTTGAGAAGTCCTTCCGGACCGCCCGTCAGCGCGGCTGTGCGGTTGGGAGGGAAAAAGCTCAACGCGTCGGAGGGGATGATGTTCCGTTTGGATTGTCGCCGATCCAGACGAATCGCACGGCGCCGCGCACCCGGTCGATCAGGCTGGCATGTAATTCAGTTCCCGTGGCGAGCAGAAGGCGTCCCTCCTGGTCGCGGAGGTCTTTCGCCAGGATCGCCCCGGGGCGAACCGCGTCGATGCCGCATATACGGATGTTCTTGAGCGGCGGTCCGGCCGGCGGCGAGGCCTTGCGCGCCTCCGGCGCGGGCGTGTCGTTCGAGAGCGGAGTCGCCACAACGGGAGGCACGCCGGCATAGTGGATGGGCTGGTGCAGCATCCATGTGCGGCGCAAGGCGGTACCGATGGTCTTGACGAGCTTTTCGATGGAAATCGGAGCGACGGCGAAGCCGTTGACGTCGAGGTCGATGGCGCACTTGACCGCCGAGGTGTCGGCGCGCGCGGTCAGGATCACGTAGCTGATACGCGGGGAGACCGTCGGGATCAGGCGCGTGCGGACCATGCGCAGGAGATCGAGCCCGCCCATCGGCGCCATGTCCCAGTCGGAAATGACGCAGTTGATATCCGGTCCGTGGCGGCGAAGGACGTCGACGGCCTTGTCGATCGAGGTCGCGTCGCGCAGCGCGCGGGTGCGGCCGCGCAAGGCGGCATGAACCATCTCGCGGAAGAAAGGCTTGTCATCCACGACCAGAAAACTGATCGCGGAGAAGTCGAATTCGGCGGCAGAGCCAGGCGCGAACGTCATGACCGGCAGTTGAAACAAACGGCGTTTGTCGGAAATCGGCCGCTACATCGTGAATTGAAAAGCCTTCGCTGTAGCGATCACCAACAATACATGCCCCGTCCATATGACGCTACCGGTGGTAGTGTGTTACGCAACCTTGTGGATAAATCAAGTTTTGAGGCAAAAATAACTTGAAGTGGAGCAGCTTACGGTCCGCTCGCTCCGCGGCAGGCACGAGCGTGGCCCACCAAAAAACGCGGCATCCATGCCGGGTCTAGGCCGGCGGCCGGCCGGACCGTGGCGCCGGAGCCGCGGACGCGCGGCGCGCGGCATGCCACTCACCCGCTGTTTCGCAAATGCGCCGCTCGGTTCCGTCAGGCCGTCCGGCGCCGACCCAGAGAATGGCAACCGTCGCAAAATACGTGATGGCGCCCGCGGCGGCGAGCGTCAGGGTCTGCATGAGATTCCGCGCGAGCGCTTCTTCATCGGGCCATGCACGGTCAATCGCAAGAACAACCGCCGCCATGACGCAAAGCCCGGCGCCCGGCCGCCATAACGCGCCGACAATGTCCTTGGCCGTGACGGTGAGCAGGCGCCTTATCAGCCAGAAGTGCACCACGAGTCCGACCGCCGCGCTCAGGACAAGACCCCAGGCCGCGCCGACCGGGCCCATGAAATGCACGCCGCCGATGAGGGCCGGCGGAAGCACGAGCACGCTGGGCAGTCCGCGCCAGGTAATCAGGTCCGGGCGGCCGATCGCGAGATAGATCGCCTGGCCGTTCGCCATCGGAAGATTGAGGAAGCCGTAGAGGCTGAGAACCTGAATGAGCGGGACGGCCGGCATCCAGGGCGCTCCGAGGAAGATGCGCACGATATGTTCGGCGACAAGCCCCACGCCCACCGCGAGCGGCGCGCCAAGAAAGAACATGATGCCGAGCGACGCGACGAACCCGTCGGCGAGGCGCGCCGGATTTCCCTGCATCTTCGCGAAACCCGGAAACAACGCCCGCGAAATGGGCCAGATCAGTTCGGTCGTTGCCAGGTTGGAGATCTCATAGGCGACCGCATAGTGACCCAGCGCGCCCGCGCTCGACATCTTGCCGACGACGAACGTGTCCATACGCTGGCGGATCAGAACGATCATGTTGTTCAGCAAAAGCCATTTCGAGAAATGCAAGAACGGCGTGACGCCCTTCAAGGACAGGCGCGGGCGGTAGGGATGCATGGTGTAGCTGAGAATGAAATTGACCGCTTTGCCCGTAAGGATTCCGGCCACGAGCGCGCGGTAGTCGCGCCAATACCAGGCCAGCGCGAGAGTCACCACGAAAGCGGCGATCTTGCTGATCACCAGCAGGCGGAATTCACGTTCGAATTGGAGTTCCATGCGGAACTCGACAATGCCGATGTTCTGGAAGCCGCTCATCACGGCGACCGCCGCCAGCCACAGGACCACGGGCGCAAGGCGCGGCTCGTTGTAGAAATCCGCGAGCGGGTAGGCGGCCGCTACAAAAAGAAGAGCGGTCAGCACGCCGCGCGCGATCGAAAGCGTCCAGGCCGTATCGTATTGCGCGCGGTCGCACGATTGTTTTTGAATCAGCGCCAGATCGAATCCGAGTTCCAGCAACGTCTCCAGCACGGCGAGCATGGTGGTCGCGAGGGCGATCAGGCCAAAATCCTCAGGCACCAGGAGCCGGGCGAGGATGATCGTGCTGACAAGGCCAATGACGCGCACGGCTAGGCGCTGGAGGACGATCCATGTGGCGCCCGTGGCGATCCTATGGCCGAGCCCGGACATTCAAAGCACCTGAGGTTAAAGCCGAGCTTTATCGACGGCTCCACAACGGTGGCGGCGGGCGCTTGGTTCCCGGGGGGACGCGCGATGGTAGTAACGCGGGTCTCAGCCGCCGGAGGGAAGGCTCTCGCGTGCGCGCAGGCGGTCGAGTTCGGCCCGCGCTTCGGCGGCTTCGATGCTGTCGCGCGGGCATTCGCGCTGCGCGGCCTGATATTGCTCGCGCGCGCCGTCGCCGTTCGCCTTGATGATGCGCATGGCCCCGAGGAACAAAGCCCGTTCACACCGCGCGGTCTTGGAGCGCAGCGCCTGCGCATCCGCCTCCGGCACGTCTTCCGAATCCGCGAGAAGCGCGCGCGTCATGGCGCCTTCATCTCCGCCGAGCGCCGCGGAAAGCAGTTCGCGGTCGACATAGATGCTCGCGCGCATCCCGGACTTCACGTACCAGAGCGCGGCCAGGCTGTCGTCGGGCGCTTCTTTCAGGGCGCGGCCGAAAGCTTCCGACGCGCCCAGCCAGTTGCCCGACAGGTACATCGCCATGCCCTGTCCGAGATCGGATGTGTTGGATTGGCCGGGAATGGAACGCAGGCGCTGGTAACGCACGGCCGCTTCGTCGAATTGGCCGGCGAGAAGCTTGAGATAAGCGGTTCGCCGCATGGGCGTGACCGCGTCCGGCGTCAAACGCTCGACACCTTCGAGATCGGCGATCGCCGCGTCATACTGGCCGAGCCGCTGCTTGAACACCCCGCGCAGAAGCTGGCTGCGCCAGTTGCCGGGTTTCAAGTCCAGCGCGCGGTCGAGATCGGCGATGGCTTCGGCATAATGCGTAAGACTGCCGTGGGCGGAGGCGCGGCGGGTGTAATCGACTTCGTCAATGGAGCCGAACGCGATGACGCGATTGAGCTTTTCGATGGCTTCCTCGTAGCGGCCTTCATCGATCAGCGCCTGGGCCTCGTTTGAAAGGGCCCGGGCCTGCAAATAGTCGGAGACTTTCGATGAAGACGTGCTGCAAGCGGAGACGACGCAGAGAAGCGCCACGAGCAGATAGCGCGAACGAAAAGCCAACTGTCGTGTCTCCCTGCGGTGACGGGTCTGTGACGGTCCGGGACCGGGCGCATCTTAGTGGGTCGCCCGCGCGAATTCTAACCCGAAACGGGGGTGCGCGGCAGCCGGCCGCCGCGACGTCCGTCAGCGTAGATAGTCGGCTATATATTCGCGGATGACCGTATCGAGATCCGCCGACGGGGCGAGGCCGAGCCTCTCCGCCCGCGAGGCGTCGAGGCCCACCGGCCATCCCGCGACGATTTTCTCGACGAAGGCGTCCGGTGCCACACTGACCTTGCCGAGAGTCCGCCCGCCCGCCACGCGCTGCATGCTGTCGAGCATTTCGCGCAGCGTCACGGTGCGGTTGGGGAAATTGACGGCGCGGTCGTCACCCATCTTCGCGCCATCGAGTTCGTGCAGCGCGATGAGATTGTCGACGATGCCGCGGTATCCGGCGACGGCCATGGGGGTGTCGAGCGGCACGGGCAGCGTCATATCGACACCGTTGAGCGGCTCGCGGATCACGCCGCTGACGAACCCCGACGCCGCTTTGTTCGGCGCGCCTGGGCGAACGATCACCGCCGGCAGCCGCGCGCAGCGCCCGTCGATGAAACCCTTGCGGGTATAGTCGTTCACGAGCAACTCGCCCGCGGACTTCGTCATGCCATAGGTCGTTTGCGGAACATGGCGCGTGGAATCGGAAACGTCCTTCGGCAAGGCCGCGCCGCCGTAAACCGCCATCGAACTCGAGAAGACATGGCGCGGCTTGGAGCCAAGCGCGCGTAAGGCGTCGAGCACATGCAGGTGGCCGTAGAGATTGACGCGCATCGCCAGGTCGAAGTCGAGTTCGCCGCCGCCGCTGACCACGGACGCCAAATGAAAAACCGACAGATCGGGCCGGTCTATAAGCTTCGCGACGGTGTCGCGGTCCGAGATGTCGCCGCGCACCACCTTCACCCTCGCGTCATCGAGGGGAAGGGGAGCGGGCGACGGCGTGTCGAAGAGAAGCATCTCGTCCACGCGTTGGGCAGCGCCGGAAGGACCGGCGAGCGATCCGCGCGCGAGAATGCTTTGCGCGAGACGCAAGCCGATGAACCCGGTTCCGCCGGTGATTAGGACTTTAATGGGAGCCTCCCCGCGTGTGATCGACCGAAGGATAACCGTTCGACGATGAAATATGGAACCTAGTTTTCCAGCGCGGCATCAAGCGTGATGTCGGCCTTCAGGAGTTTCGACACCGGGCAGCCGACCTTCGCTTTGTCGGCCAGTTCGGCGAATTGCGCGGCGCTCGCGCCCGGGACTTTCGCGCGCAGCGTCAAGTGGACCGCGGTGATCGCGAAGCCGTCGGGAAGTTTTTCCAAGGTCACGTCGGCTTTCGTATGCATCTCGCTTGCCGTGAGACCGGCTTCGCCGAGGATGTTCGACAGCGCCATGGTGAAGCAGCCGGCGTGGGCCGCCCCGATCAGTTCTTCCGGATTCGTGCCCGGGCCGTTTTCAAAGCGGGCCGTGAAGCCATAGGGATGTTTCTTGAGCGCGCCGCTCTCGGTCGAGAGGTTGCCCGTGCCGTCCTTCAGCCCGCCGCTCCAAACCGCGGATCCTGACTTTTTCATGCGTTTCTCCTCTGAATTTGGAAAATACCATGCCGGCTATGAAAAATTGACCGGCAGCGGCGCCCGAAATTCGTGCGCCGCACATACAGAACGTAGAAGCAGATTTCGCGATTTCGTGTAAAATCAAAAAGAATTGTGACCCGTCCTGCTTGTAGTAAGGTCGCCGCGCGGGAGAGGCGCGGAGCGCCGGGTAGATGTAGCGTGAGTGTTTGGGCGTAAGTGGGGCATTCAAACCGCCCCATATTTTAGTCAGCGGAGGTTTCCTACACGATATAGGCATCGCAGAGAAGCAGCGACAATGATGTCTGTTGCTGGCGTGCCTGACGAGCTTCGAACCGAGGAGGGTTTGAGATGGACGGCCTGAATAGACGGCGTGTGCTGCGCGGCATGTTGAACGGTGGAGCGGTCACCGTGGGCGTTCCGCTGCTGAACTACTTCCTGAATGGAAACGGCAACGCCATGGCTGACGGCTCGCCCATGCCCTTGCGCTTTGGAACATGGTTCTGGGGCTGCGGCATGAACGAAAAGCTGTTCGTGCCCAAGAAGATCGGCGCGAACTATGAGTTACCTGAAGAGGTCGCTTCGCTGCGCAATGTGAAGCAGCACCTCAACATCTTCTCGGGGTTCAACGCGTTCAAGGACACGGCCCCCAATCTCTGTCACTACACCGCGTGGATCTGCAACCGCACCGGTCAGGCGCCGGAGAGCGGCGATCACCGTCCGGGCGAAACCATCGACGTGACGGTCGCGAAGAAAATCGGCCGCACCACGCGCTTCCAACAGATTACAGCGACAGCCACCGGCGACGTGCGCAACACGTTTTCCTATGAAAACGCGAACTCGCCGAATACGTCGGAATGGTCGCCGGTCAATTTCTACACGCGCGTCTTCGGCCCCGACTTCCAAGACCCGAATGCCCCGACCTTCACGCCGAATCCGCGCACGATGGCGCGCCGCAGCGTGCTGTCGGGCGTGATGGATCAGACCAAAGTGCTGCATGAGAAAGTCGGCGCCGAGGATCGCGCGCGCCTCGATCAGTACTTCAGCAATTTGCGCGACCTGGAGCGTCAGTTCGATCAGCAGCTGACGAAGCCGGACCCGATCGCCGCGTGCAAGCCGGCCGGCAAGCCGGGGGAAGACCCGAAGACCGGCGGCGACACCGAGCTCACGGCCATTCGTCACAACCTGATGACCGACATCCTCGTGATGGCGATCGCCTGCGATCAAACGCGCGTTTTCAATATGTCCTATTCGGCCGCGCAGTCCGCCACGATCAAGGCGGGTTACGAAAAGCCGCATCACACGACGACGCACGAGGAGCCGCTCGACGAAAAGCTGGGCTATCAGCCGATCGTGTCATGGTTCACGCAGCGTTCGATGGAAAGCTGGGCCTACTTCGTCGAAGCCTTCACGAAAGTGAAAGAAGGCGACGGAATGCTGCTCGACAACTGCTTGATCTACGGAACGACGGACCAGTCGCTCGCGCGCATCCATAGCTTGGACGGCGTGCCGATGTTTACGGCGGGCAAGGCCTCCGGGAAGATCAAGACCGGTCTGCATGTGGCCGGCGGCGGCTCGACCGTGGTGCGTCTCGGCTACACCATCCAAAAGGTGTTCGGCCTCGACATTCCGTCGTGGGGGACAAAGTCGAACAACACCTCGAAGGAGGTCGGCGAAATCCTGGTCTAGCCCCGATTTAACCGAAGTCGAAGTTCGTTGTCGGGAGGGACAGGGACATGCGGCCACTACGGACGGTGAAAATATTCTCGACGGCGGCCGTCGCGCTCATGACGGGCGCCGCCGCCGCGCAGATGAAGCGCGGCGAGCCGGTCGAGGACTATCAGCGCCAGCCGTTGCCGCCGGGAATCCAGGTTGTCGTCACGGACATTGAAGGTCCGGTGTACGCGAACGCCGACGGAAAGACTCTTTATCAGTGGCCGTTTCGCGCGCTGCGCAATGGCGACGGCGGCGAGCAAAAGGGCAAGCCGACCTGCGACAATACCGTCTACAAGGAAAACGCCGGGCTGATGAGTCCCTATCCCGGCGGCTTCATCCTTCCGGATGTCGACAAACGCCTGTCGTGCGCGCAGCTCTGGCCGCCGGTCCTGGCGCCGTCCGACGCGAAGGGCGTCGATAAGTGGACCGCGATCAAACGTCCGGACGGCGCCTTGCAGTGGGCCTACGACGGCTTCCCCATGTACACCTCGATCCTGGATAAGAAGCCGGGAGACGTGAACGGCGGCACGCGCCGCCGCGTGACGGGCGAGGCGGGCGCACTTCGCGAGCCGGTGGGACCGCCGCCTGTTATTCCGCCGGGCTTCATCATCATTCAGGTGGCGACGGGGCGTCTTGTCGCGACCGCGGACCGCGCGTCGGTCTATACGTCGGATCGCGATGCGCCGAACAAATCGAATTGTCATGACCGCTGCGAGGAAGAATGGACGGCGGTCCTGGCGCCCGAGTTCGCCAAGGCGCTCGGCGAATGGGGAATCATCCAGCGCTCGCCGGGCCTGCGCCAGTGGACCTTCCGCGGAAAGCCCCTCTACACCTATGCGCTGTCGCCGGAAGGGCGCAACGCGAGCCTCCAGGGCAGCGATGTCCCCGGCTGGCGCAATGTCTACACGCAGCGCGCGCCCAATCCACCGAAGGGTTTCACGGTGCAGGACGCACCGTCAGGCCAGGTCGTCGCCGACCGGAACGGCAAGACGGTTTACATCTACAACTGCAACGACGACGCCGTCGATCAGCAGTCGTGCAATCATCCGGACCTGACGCAGGCGTACCGGATCGCGGTGTGCGGCGGCGGCAGTCAGGAAAAGTGCATGCGCACGTTCCCGTATGTCCGCGCGGACAAAGACGCCAGGAGCGACAGCCAGGCCTGGAGCATCATCGAGATCGATCCCAAGACCGGTCACCGCGCGGCGGCGGGTCAAGACGACGCGCTGCGCGTCTGGGCGTACCGCGACCGGCCCGTCTACACGTTTTCCGGCGATAAGGAGCCGGGCGACATCAACGGCGATTCCTGGGGCGAGTTCCAGGGCGCGCGGAACGGCTTCAAGGCCTTCTGGCTGCGCGACGACTATTTCAACAACGCGTCGTGAACGCGCGGCAGGGCATCGATCATGCGTCATCTGCGTAAAGCGTCCGTCCTGGCACTCGCAGCCGCGCTCGCGGCCGGCGCCGCTTATGCACAGACCCAGAAAAGCGCGCCGAAGGAACAGTATCAGCGCGCGCCGATGCCGGCCGGCATTCAAGTCATCCAGACCGATGAAGAAGGCCCGCTGTTCGCGACCGCCGAGGGCAAGACGCTGTATCAGTGGCCGTTCATCCAGTTGCGCAACGGCGATGCCGGCGACCAGAAGGGCAAGCCGACCTGCACCGATACGCTGTTCAAGGAGAACGCCGGCCTGATGAGCCCCTATCCGGGCGGCTTCATCATGCCCGACGCGGACACGCGCATGAGCTGCGTACAGCTTTGGCCGCCCGTGTGGGCGCCGGACGGCGCGGCGAACGTCGGCAAATGGACGGTCGTCAAACATCCCGGCGGTAAAATGCAGTGGGCTTACGACGGTTATCCCATGTACACCTCGCTGCTGGACAAGAAGCTGGGCGATGTGAACGGGGGGACGCGCCGCCGCGCCAATCGCGGCAACGCTTCCGGCGCTCAGCGCGAGCCCGTAGGCCCGGCCGCCCTGGTGCCGCCCGGCTTTATCGTGATCCAGGTCGCGACCGGACGCCTGCTCGCCACGGCGGACCGGCAATCGGTCTATTCGTGGGATCGCGACGCGCTCAACAAATCGAACTGCTTCGATCGCTGCGCCGACGAGTGGACGCCGGTAGCGGCCCCCGAGTTCGCCGAAGCGCAAGGTGAGTGGGGCGTGATCCAGCGGTCGCCCGGCGTGCGCCAGTGGACCTTCCGTGGAAAGCCGCTTTACACCTACGCGCTGTCGCCCGAAGGGCGCAACGCCAGCCTGCAAGGCAGCGACGTGCCGGGCTGGCACAACGTCTATACCCAGGCCACGCCGTTCCCGAGCCGGGACTTCACCCTGCAAGACGCGGCCTCGGGGCAGGTGCTCGCCGACAAGAGCGGCAAGACCGTCTATGTGTACAATTGCAACGATGACGCCTGGGATCAGCAGTCCTGCAATCATCCCGACCTGACGCAAGCTTATCGATTGGCGATCTGCGGCGCCGGCAGTCAGGAAAAATGCATGCAAATGTTCCCCTACGTGCTCGCCGGCCGCGACGCCAAAAGCGACAACGCGGCGTGGAGCGTGATGGCGATCGATCCAAAAACGGGCCGCCGCGCGAGTGCGGGACAGGCCGACGCGCTGCGCGTTTGGGCGTGGCGCGACCGCCCCGTCTACACTTTCCATCTCGATAAGGCGCCCGGCGACATCAACGGCGATTCCTGGGGCGAATTCCAAGGTCAGCGCAACGGCTTCAAGGCGATCTGGTTCCGCGACGACTATTTCAATAACGCCTCGTGAGATGCGTTAGAGGGAGAACGACAATGAAGAAGACGACATATTTCGCCGCGTTGAGCCTCTCGGCAGGTCTGGCGATGAACGCTTCCGGCGCCGCGACGGCCGCGTCCTCGAACGACGCGCCGGCGGCGGCGCCGGTGAACGGCGTCATCGGCTATATCCTGACGGACGAGGTGTGGGCCGTGTATCAGACGCCCGAAGGCAAGCAGGAGTGCCCCGAAGGACTGAACGCCTGGGGTCCGCGCGAGCAGTTCAAGAAAATGTTCGTCGATGACGGCAAGAAGCGCACGCTTGAAGAGGCGCAGCTCGCATGGGAAGCCAAGATTTGGCATCCCGAGCTCGGCGAAGACCCGTTCCCGTTCCGCGGCCCGGTGGGCAATGTTTCGTACGGCGTGAATCTCGATGGCCGCATCGATGCCGACGACCAGATCACGCCGGACGGCGTGAAGGGCATCGACAATCAGCTTTACCGCGCCATCGGCTGCATCGAGGAATTCCGCGGCCCCACCGGCATCCTGCACTTCCTGGTGAACCGCTATCTGCGCGATTTCGAATTCAATCGCGTGCTGATCGAAATCTCCGGCGTCGAAGACATGGTCAACGATCCTCATGTCGATGTGACGATCCTGCGCGGACGCGACCGTATGATGGCCGACGCAACCGGCAACGACATCATCCCCGGCGGATCGAACCGCGTCGACATGCGCTGGGGCAAGAAATATGTGCAGCGCCTGACGGGCAAGATCGTCGACGGCGTTCTCACCACCCAGCCCAGCGACGTCACGCTGCCCCATGCGATCTTCAACCAGATCCCCGGCGAAGATCACATGAAGGGCGCCGTGTTCCAGCTCAAGCTGACGCCCGAGCGCGCCGAGGGCCTGCTTGCGGGTTATTCCGACATCGATACGTGGTACCGCCAGCTCAACCACTCGTGGTCCACGCACCACCAGAGCTACGGCCAGCTGTCGTCGCCGTCGCTCTATAAACATCTGCATCGCCTCGCGGACGGCTACCCCGATCCGAAGACGGGAAAAAACACCGCCATCTCGTCGGCGCTCGCCGTGAAGTTCACGCAAGTGTTCATCCAGCATCCGCCGAAAGAAGTTGCTTCAAGATAAGCGCCATCGGCTTTTACGCGGGTGATGCCGGAAGGCGTCGCCCGCGGCTTGAAGCGCCGCACCGCATTTGAGTTGTTTCAGCGCAAGCGCGTTCGCGCGCCGCCAAGGAGGTCCCGACAAAGACTATAGGATATCTGATCGCTGGGAGGCGATTACCGGATGCCGAATTAAACTCAGGGTTCGGCCCGACATCGAGCTGATCTTTCAATCCGTATCCATCCAGGGGGAAGCATCTATGTTGAATATCAATGCCGTCGCGGGCGCAAAGCGCCGTAGCGGGATTCGCCCGCAGGCGATGACCACGGTCAGCGCTCTCGCGATGCTGACGGCGACATTCGCCGCAATCCAGAGCGCCCATGCCCAAACAGCGCCCGCCGCACCGGCATCCCTCGATGAAATCGTCGTGACCGGCTCACGCGTCGTGCGTGACGGCTATGAGGCGCCGACGCCGGTCACCGTGCTGGGCGTCGAGCAAATCCAGCAGTCGGGTTATCCGGATCTTTTCAGCGTGGTCAGGACCATGCCGGCTTTCGGCACGTCGGGCGACGGCACGCGCGCCGGCGGCAACTCCGTTTCGTCGGGCCGCCAGGGGCAGAACACTTTCAATCTCCGCAGCTTAGGTGAAACGCGCACGCTTTCGCTTCTCAACGGCCACCGCATCGGATCTTCGGACCTGAACGGCGCCGTCGACACCAACGTGTTCCCGCAGACGCTCGTGAGCCGCGTCGATGTGGTGACCGGCGGCGCATCCGCCGCGTACGGTTCCGACGCATTGGCCGGCGTGGTGAACTTCGTTCTCGATACGGAGTTCACCGGTGCCAAAGGGGAAATCTCCTCCGGCATCACGACCTTCGGCGACGACTGGACCGGCAAGGCAAATCTGGCGGTCGGCACGCCGTTCGCCGGAGGCCGCGGACATGTCATCGCAAGCTATGCCTGGGACTACGATCCGGGCGTGTTCCCGATGAGCGCTCGCGCCTGGAACAAGGTCGCTTGGAAGCTCATCCCGAACTCCGCCTATGGAACCGGCCCCGGCCAGTCCACGAGCGTGCCGGAATTCCTGCTGCGGAATAATACCGGCCTCATCAACGCATCGCCGGGCGGCATCATCACCGCTGGGCCGCTCAAGGGAACGGCTTTCAATAAAGAGGGATCGCCGTTCCAATTCATCTATCCTGATATCCAGGGGGGCGGCTTTATCTCGGGTGGCATGGCGCCGCTGAACGACACGTCCCAGTACTCGCAGAACGTGACGACCCGCAGCCGGCAGGAAAATCTTTTCGCACGCGTCAGTTATGACCTGGCCGACAACGTCACCTTCTACACCCAGTTCATCAGCCATTATTCCAAGACATTTGGCCTCTCGAAACTGGATGACTCTCAGGGCAATTTGACCATCCGCGTCGATAACCCCTACATCCCGGCCGACACGCTCGCGCGCATGCAAACGCTGGGTCTTACCTCGTTCACGATGGGGTCGTTCAACCTCGATATCCCGAACCTCTCGTCCCACTTTAAGCGCCGCACCTGGGTCTATTCCGCCGGGGCGGAAGGAACGGCCGACGTCGGCGGAACGTCATGGAACTGGGAAGCCTTCGCGCAGTACACGCTGGCCAAGAACAACCTGCGCGTCGCCACGCGCAACAACGTGCTGTTCCCGCTGGCCGTGGACGCGGTTCGTAACGCCAACGGCGCCGTCGCCTGCCGCGTCAACGCCGATACCAACCCCGCCAACGATGACCCGCGCTGCTTGCCCTACAATCCGTTCGGCTGGGGTAAGAACGACCAGGCCGTCATCAACTACATCAAGGGCTTCACCCACCGGCTCCAGGACAACACGGAAAAGCTGGCGGAATTCAGCGCCAGCGGCGAACCGTTCGACCTTTGGGCGGGCCCTGTGTCCATCGCCTTCGGCGGCGGCTGGCGCGAAGAAAAGGTCGTAGATCCGAACTTTGGACCGAATGCCTACGACCCTGTCTCGCTGACGCGTCCCTTCAGCGCGGGCAACTATTTGCCGACCAACGGCAAGTACAGCGTGACCGAAGGCTACATCGAAACGGTCGTGCCCCTGGCCAAGGATACCTCCTGGGCGCGCTCCCTCGACGTCAACGCCGCGGCGCGCGCCACCGACTATTCGACCGCGGGCTACGTCACCACCTGGAAGATCGGCGTGACTTACAACCCGATCGACGATATCCGGCTGCGCGCGACTCTCTCGCGCGACATCCGCGCCCCGAACCTTGGGGAAATCTTCGCGACGGGCACCGGTGGTCAGGCAGGCGGCATCCGCGATCCGTTCAACGGCGGTCAAACAGCGGGACTCTTCCTCACCGAGACCGTCGGCAATCCGAACCTCGTGCCGGAAAAAGCGGATACGCTTGGCTTGGGCGTCGTGTTGCAGCCGACCTTCCTGCCGGGGTTCTCAGCGGCCGTCGATTACTACTCGATCGATATCAAGGGGGCCATCCAGCAGGTCAACGCGCAGACCACGCTCGATCTGTGCTTTATCGGTCAGACCGCGCTCTGCTCGAACATCCAGCGCCAAGCGCCGACCCCGGCCAATCCGGCAGGCGTGATCACGCTCGTGACCTCACGGCCGACAAACTACGCCTTCAACCTTACCCGCGGCATCGATTTTGAGGCGACCTACAATATCAACCTCGATGAGTGGGTCGATACGTGGAACGGCGCTCTCGTGCTGCGCGCCCTTGCGTCGCACGCCATCGAATCCACGTCGGACGACGGACTAAACCCGCCACAGGACGCGGCGGGCAACAACACCGGCGGCCTGCCGTATTGGAAGTTCTTCGTCAACGCCACCTACCAGATGGATCCGATCACGGTCGGCTTCACGGGCCGCGGCGTCAGCTCGGGCCACTATGGGCCGACGTATTACCGGCAAAGCTGCACGACAGGATGTCCGGTCTCTACGACCTTCCAGCGGACGCTCGACAACAACTACATCGCGGGCCAGTGGCAGTTCGACGCCAATATCACTTATCGCTTCATGCACAAGAACGACGCCGGCGCCGACGCCGATGCGTTCCTGACAATTTCCAACATCTTCAATACGGAACCGCCGGTCGTCGCGACGTCTTCGCCGGAATATTGGCATCGCACGAATAGCCTTCTGTATGACGTGCTCGGGCGTGCGTTCCGCGCCGGCCTGCGGTTCAAATACTAAAGCTGTTGCGGGCGAGGGGCCGCGGGGCCCCTCGCGGACGCGCGGGACCCTGCGAATTCGCGCGTAAGATGTCGACGATGAAGCTGATTTTTGGCCGGTTTGCGCTGTCCGCGGCGGCTCCGGTTCAGTAGTATAAGTTTGTCGAGTGTCGGAGGAGGACGCTGGTGAATTCGGTTCGGAAGTACTTGGTTCCATCGGCGATCGCCCTGGCCGCCGCCCTCGGCCTGGCGAGCTGTTCCGGCGCTGAGACCTCGTCCGCCAAAAGCGCCCCCGCGGCGAGCAGCGTGAAGGAACCGGCGGTCGCCGGATCGCCCGCGCTGCTGCGCCTCATCACGTCCGAGCAATACGTCAACACGCTCGTTCACACCTTCGGCAAGGATTTCAAGATCGAGACCCAGTTTCCGCCGCATCGCCGGACGGATGGGCTTCTGGCCGTCGGCGCAGCGACCGCGGGTTTTCCTGCCGGTCAGATCGAGCAGTATCAGCGCGCGGCCGCCACGGTCGCGGCCAGGGTGGTGGACGCGGGGCACCGCGACTTTTTGATTCCTTGCAAGCCGGCCGACGAAAAGAAGGCGGACGCGGCCTGCGCCGCCAAGTTCCTCGCGGCGACGGGGCGGATGCTCTACCGGCGCCCGATGGACCGGAGACTGCTCGATGAAGCGGTGGCCAAGGCCGGCGAAACCGGCGATCGTCTCAAGGACTTCTACGCGGGCGTCGCCGTCGCGCTCGAGGGCATGCTGATCGCGCCCGAAGTGCTTTTCATTTCGGATAAGTCCGAACCCGATCCGAACAATCCGGGGCAGTCGCGTCTCGACGCCTATTCGCTCGCCTCGCGCCTGAGCCTCTTCCTCTGGAATGCATCGCCGGACGACATGCTGCTCAAGGCGGCCGAAAGCGGTGAAATCCAAACCCCGAAGGGCCGCGCCCGTATCGTTGAAACGATGCTCGCCAGCCCGCGCCTCGAAGCCGGCATGCGCGCCTTCTTCGACGACATGTTTGGTTTCGACCGCTTCGACAATCTGGCCAAGGACCCCAACGTCTATCCGGCCTTTACCGGCGTCACCGTTCAGGATGCGCGCGAGCAGACCCTGCGCACGGCCTATAATTTCCTGATCACCAAGGGTCACGACTACCGCGACATCTACACCACGCGGGAAACCTTCCTCTCGCCGGCGCTGGCGGCGCTCTACCAACTGCCGACGCCGCCGTACTGGGTTCCGTACGAGTTTCCGGCCGATAGTCCGCGCGCCGGCCTATTGACCCACATCAGCTTCCTCGCGGTGCATTCGCATCCGGGCCGCAGTTCGCCGACCGTGCGCGGCAAGGCCTTGCGCGAGCTTCTGCTGTGCCAGCCGGTCCCGCGTCCGCCCGCCAATGTCGACTTCTCGGCGGTGGAAAATCCCGACCCGCGCCTGCGCACCGCGCGCGACCGCCTGAACTTCCATAGCGAGAACCCGGTGTGCGCCGGATGCCACAAGATCACCGACCCCATGGGCCTCGCGCTCGAGAACTTCGACGGGGCAGGGCGCTACCGTAAAACCGAGGGCGGCGCGGCGATCGACGCCAGCGGACGTCTGGACGGGAAGGAATTCACCGACGTGATCGGCCTTGGCGTGGCCTTGCACGACCACCCGGGGCTGAGTTCCTGCCTGGTCCGGCGCATGTTCAGCTATGCCACCGGGGCCAACGTGCGGGACCAGACGACCCTCGGCTATCTGAATGAGAGCTTTATGGCCGAGGGCTACAGGATCCCGGAACTCCTGCGCACGATTACCCTCTCGAACGCCTTTTCCCGGGTCGCCGAGCCCTATGCGCCGCCTGGAAAAGCCGCCGCCGCGGGGACCGTTACGGAAGCCAGCCGGTAGAAGGGCTGACGCGGCTGGATCCGGCGCCGCCGGGCCGCGCGTTACCCAAAATCGCAAGGATTATCCAAGAAAACGCGTGTATATTGGCAGATTACCTAGCCTTGGCCCCGGTTTGGCGAACCCGGCGCCGGGATGTTTAAGCTTATTGTTGCGGAGAGCCGACAAAAGACAACGAACCGGGAGGGTTTCGAGATGAACGGTATGGATAGACGCCGCGTTCTGCGCGGCATGTTGGGAGGCGGCGCGGTCACGGTTGGCTTGCCCCTCCTGAATGTTTTCCTCAACGGCAACGGCACGGCGCTGGCCGACGGAAAACCGATGCCCGTCCGCTTCGGCACCTGGCACTGGGGCCTGGGCATGCAGACGAACGTCTTCGTCCCCAAGCAGACCGGCCTCAATTACGAACTCCCGGAAGAAATCGCTTCGTGGAAGCCGATCCAGAAGCACATGAACCTGTTCACGAACACGACCGCGTTCCGCGACAACTACGAAAACCTTTGCCACTACTCCGGCTGGGTCATTCTTCGCACCGGCAGCGCGCCGAAAGACGGCGGCCATATCCCCGGTGAATCGCTCGACGTGACGGTCGCCAATCAGATCGGCCGCACCACGCGCTTCAAGATGCTGACCGCGACCGGCACCGGCGAGACCGGCTCAACCCTCTCGTACGAAAACCAGAACACCCCGAACCAGCCGGAAATCTCGCCGCTGGCGTTCTACACCCGCATCTTTGGACCGGACTTCCAGGATCCGAACGCGCCGGAGTTCAAGCCGAACCCCAAGATCATGGTGCGCAAGAGCGTGCTGTCCAGCGTGATGGATGAAGTGAAGGTGCTGAACGCCAAGATCGGCGCGGAAGACCGCGCGCGCCTTGACCAGTATTTCACGGGCCTGCGTCACCTCGAGCGCCAGTTCGAGCAGCAACTCACCAAACCGGAGCCGATCGCCTCGTGCAAGCGTCCGGCGGAACTGAAGAACGAACCGCCGCCGGGCAAGGAAATCGAAGTCATCACGGCCCGTCACAAGATGATGACCGACATCATGGTCATGGCCGTGGCCTGCGACCAGACCCGCGTCTTCAACATGGCCATGAGCACGCGCTCGGGCGATCCCAGCAAGGCCGGCTACGAGAAGCCGCACCACACCGCGACGCACGAAGAGCGTATCGACGACGTGCTCGGCTATCAGAAGGAAGTCTCGGGCTTCACGCGCAAGCTGATGGCGGCCTGGGCCTACTACGTGGACGCCTTTACGAAAGTGCAGGAAGGCGACGGCACGCTGCTCGACAACGTGTTCATCTACGCCACCACCGATCACGGTTACGCGCGCGTTCACTCGCTGGACGGCATGCCGCTGATGACCGCCGGCGGCTGCGGCGGCAAGGTGAAGAACGGCTATCACTTCGACCTCAAGGGAGATACCGGTTGCCGCATCGGCTACACGGGGCTGCGCCTGATGGGCGTGAATACGCCGCAGTGGGGCACGAAGAGCAATCAGACCAGCAAGGAAGTCAGCGAGATCATGGCCTGAGGCCGTTTTCCTTGCGGAGATCGGAGACGGGCGCCGGAATCCTTCCGGCGCCCGTTTTCTTTGCGCCGGCGGAAAATAGCCCGCCGGTGCTCAATTAAGAACGGCACCTGCTTTTGGGACTGAAGGGGAGACTTCACATGGGACTGAAGACTTATGCGCGAATCTGCGCCGCGGCGCTGGTATCGTACTTCGCGCTTTCCGGCACCGCTCAAGCAGCCGACGGCGCGGGCGCCCTCACGCGTCTTTTGGAAGCACAACTCGCGCGCATGCCGGCCAAATCCGGCATCTACATCAAGCATCTTCCCACCGGCGAAGAAGGCATGGTGCGCCCCGACGAGCACTTCGAAAGCGCCTCGACGATCAAGTTGGCGACCATGGTCATCGCCTTTCAAATGGCCGACGCGGGCAAGCTGAAGCTGGACGAACGGGTGGAGCTGACGCCGGCGGTGTTGCGCGGCGGCTCGGGGATCTATCGCTATAAGGACCTGGGCCTGCGACCGACCGTGCGGGACCTGATCACGGAAATGGTGATCACCAGCGACAATACGGCGACCGACCTCATGATCGCCAAGGTGGGCGGCAAGGAGCGCGTGAACGCCTGGCTGAAGGATGCGGGCTATCAGGTGCTCAACCAGACGCATACGACGGGGGAGTACTTCCGCCTCATCTATGCCGCGATGGATCCGAAGTATGCGAACCTCTCGATGGAAGACGTGTTCGCGCTGTGCTGCGCCGACACGACGGTACGCCGCATGCCTGTGTTTTCAGATCAACGCAAAGCACTGATCGACGAGGTGCGCGCGCTGAGCACCAACCGCTCGCCGGCGCCAAGCGATCCGAACAACGAGAGCCGTTGGTTCGGCGCCGCCAGTCCGCGTGAAATGGGACGGTTGGTCGAAGGCATTGAGAAATGCACTATCGCGAAGCCTGAAAGCTGCGATGAAATGCGCCGCATGCTTCGCGCGCAGCAGGCTGGAACCATGAAGATCCCGCATTACCTGACGGTCCCCGTCGGTCACAAGACCGGAGAGACCACAGGCGTGACGAACGACGTCGGGGTCATCTACGCGAAATCCGGGCCGATCGTCATTTCGTTTTACAACATGAACATGACCGGTACGCGCGCCGATACCGAGGACATGATGGGCGAGGTGGCCCGCAGCGTGGTCGACTATTTCGACGGCGTACGCAAATAGCGGCGCAAAAGAAAAACGGAGGCGGCTGAAGCCGCCTCCGTTCCCTTTTATCCGCGTCTGAGCGGATTATTTCTTCAGCACGAATTCCTTACCGATCAGGAGTTTCTTGTCGGCGTTCTTCTTCGGCACGAATTTCTGCACGCGGTTGTTGTTGGCGTCCGCGACGTAGAAGTTGCCGGCATTGTCGACGTCGATCTGGTGCGCGTTGTCGCTCACGCCGGGTTCGTCGCCGAGGGTGCCCCATTGGCCGACCAGCTTCCCGTTCAGGTCGTAACAGGCGAACCGGCCATAGGTGGTCGCCGACACGCAAACGCGCTTGTCGTCGGTGGTGATCACGCGGGTCACACGCGCCGTGCCCGGCCACTGATCGAGAAACTTACCGCTGTGGTCGAAGATCTGGATGCGGTCGTTGTTGCGGTCGGCCACATAGACGCGGTCCGCGTCGACGGCGACCGAATGCACCAGGCTGAACTGGCTTGGGCCTGTGCCCTTCGTGCCCCAGGACATGACGTACTTGCCGTTCTTGTCGAACTTGACGACACGGGAGTTTGTATATCCGTCCGCGACGTAGAAAGTGCCGTCCGGCATGATCGCGAGGCTTGCGGGATCGTGGAAATGCCCTTCGTCGTTTCCGGGAACGGCCTTTTCGCCGACTTTGAGCAGGAGTTGCTTGCCGTCGTTACTGAACTTCAGGAGCCGGTGATTGAAGCGGTCCACCACCCACACCGGGTGCGCCGGATCGTAGGGGTCGATGATGATGTGGTGGGCGATGGAGATTTCGCTGTTCCACTGGGACCAGTTCTCGACGACCTTTCCGTCGGCGTTGAGGACGAGCAGGTTGTTGACGTCGCCTTTGTCGAAAAAGTTGTTGTCGCGGACGACCTTGGTCTTTTCCTTCATCACCTTGCCGTCGGCGGTCAGCATCGGGTGACCTTCGCGGGTGTCGTTGCGGTCGACGGCGCCGACGAAGACGCGGTTCGGATCCTCGGCGTTCACGGAGACGACGCGCTGGTTCCAGCCCTCGATGCCCGGCTTGAACCAGCCGACGACGACGTCATAGGGGCCGGTCAAATCCAGCCCGCCCTTTTCCTGCGCCGTCGCCGGCGCGGCGGCGATAAAAAGAGCCGTCAGCGAGACGCCCAAAAGTCCGTAGTGATGCTTCATGAGATCCTCCCCAGAGTTATTTGAATAAGAGCGTTCCCCGCAGCCGCCGCGCGGTCAAGTGGGCTTTTATGACACCTGTGGCGCATTCCCGGGCGGAAAACGGCGATGATGGCGGAAGGGGTGGGATTCGAACCCACGGTGCCCTTGCGAGCACGCCAGTTTTCAAGACTGGTGCCTTAAACCACTCGGCCACCCTTCCCGGAACGGTGCTTATAACAAGTCTGTCTTATAAGTCTGCGGTTTTTTGGCGCGGAGCCGCCGCGGCGGGGGCCATGATGGGACGCCATCCCCCGTGCGTTCCTCCTTCCCACTTTTCCGAAATAATGCAATTTGCTAGATATATATAACGCATAATGCTATATACTTACCATGTCGTCCGCGACCTACACCGCCGATGCCGTGAAAGCTCTCAGCGGAATGGACCCTGCAATCGCGAAGCGTGTCCGAGCAAAAATCCTGGCGTTGGCGCAAAACCCGGTTGCTCCAAATAATAACGTCAAAAAGCTGACCGGCATCGAAGGTTACCGGCTGGGTGTTGGCGATTGTCGCGTTGTTTATACGTTGAGGCGCCAGATTCTCACCGTCATTGTCGTCCGCGTGGGGCATCGAAGCGAGGTTTACAAATGAAGCGTCAGATCATCAGTCAGGACGGCAAGCCCGCGTTCGTCGTGATCCCGATTGATGAATGGCGGCGGATTGAATCAAAACTCGAAGATCGCGGCGATGCCGCGGCGGTACGGGCGTTCCTGAAAGAACCTGCCGAGACGTTTCCCGATGCCGTGGTCGCGGCGATCCTTGACGGCACCCACCCGATCAAGGCTTTCCGGGAATACCGGCATATGACCCAGGCTCAGCTTGCCGGCAAAGCGGGAACGACCGCCGTCTACATTTCCCAGATCGAGCGTGGCGGCCGGCGCGCCGGTCGTAAGCTTCGTGGTAAAATCGGCGCGGCGTTGCAGGTCGATGCCTTCCTGCTTGAACGCCATGAAGATTGAACCCGGCAGAAGGCTGTCCGACATCGCGCGTTGACATTGGCATAGAAGAGCTTGGATTTTAGGGGGCGGGGTTCCATGGACGGGCAGGGCGGCAAAGCGCCGGTGATCGGGATTGTCGGGGGATCCGGCCTCTATGACATGGACGCCATCACCGATAAGCAATGGCGTAAGGTCACGACGCCTTTCGGCGATCCTTCCGACGAACTCCTGTGCGGCGAGATCGGCGGCACGCGAGTGGTTTTTCTTCCGCGCCATGGACGCGGCCACAAATATGCGCCGACGGACCTCAACTATCGCGCCAACATCTGCGCCCTGAAAATGATGGGCGTCACGGACGTCCTGTCGCTGTCGGCCTGCGGATCGCTTCAAGAGAACCTGTCGCCGGGCACCTTCGTCATCGTCGATCAATTCATCGACCGCACCCATGCGCGCGTAAAGTCTTTTTTCGAGAAGGGACTGGTCGCGCATGTCTCGATGGCCCATCCCGTCTGTGGGCGCCTCGGGGACCGGCTCGAGGCCGCCGCCCGGAGCATTGGTCTTCGATATGCTCGCGGCGGCACCTACCTCGCGATCGAAGGTCCGCAATTTTCGACCCTTGCTGAATCGAAACTCTACCGGTCCTGGAATTGCGACGTCATCGGCATGACCAACATGCCCGAAGCCAAGCTGGCGCGCGAAGCCGAGCTTTGTTACGCGACCGTCGCCATGGTCACCGACTACGACTGCTGGCATGAGGGGCACGGGGCGGTCACCATTGAACAGGTCGTGCGCGTCCTGCTCGCGAACGCCGACAAGGCGCGCCACCTGGTGAGGGAGGTCACGCCGGCGCTCGGCGTCCATCATGGGACATGCGACCGCGGTTGCCATCACGCGCTCGATTCAGCGCTGATCACGGCGCCGGCGGCGCGCGATTCGGAATTGATCAAAAAACTGGCGCCGATCGCGGGCCGGGCGCTCGCCTTCGAAGTGTGAGCTTTCGGCAGGTTGCGTAAAGGGGACCGTGGATGCGGATTGCTGGCCGGCACTTTCGGACCATATGGCGCACGGACAACGGCGATGTCCTGGTGATAGATCAGACGCGACTTCCCTTCGCATTCGAGACCGCCCGACTGGCCAGCGTTGAAGACGCCGCGCATGCCATCCGCGGCATGATGGTGCGCGGCGCTCCTTTGATCGGCGCCACGGCGGCTTATGGGATCGCGCTTGCGATGCGCCGCGATCCCGGCGACGCCCATCTCCTGCGTTCGGCCGAGCTTCTGCGCGGCACGCGCCCAACGGCGGTGAATCTCGCCTGGGCGCTCGACCAGATGGCCACCGCGCTGGCATGCCCCCCGGACATACGCGCCGAACGGGCGTTCGCGCGGGCGGCGGAAATTTGCGATGCCGATGTCGCCCTCTGCGAGGCCATCGGCCGTCATGGGCAAGCCATCTTCGAGGAGAAATTTCGGGAGAAGGGGGCAAAAGGCCCCCTCAATATCCTCACGCACTGTAACGCCGGCTGGCTGGCCTGCGTCGATTGGGGAACCGCGCTGGCGCCGATTTACAGAGCCCATGACGCCGGCCTCCCCATCCATGTCTGGGTCGACGAAACGCGCCCGCGCAATCAAGGCGGGTCGCTGACGGCTTATGAACTGGGCGCTCACGGCGTCCCGCACACCATCGTCGCCGATAACACCGGCGGTTATCTGATGCAGCGCGCCCTGGTGGACCTCGTGATCGTCGGAACCGACCGCACGACATCGAACGGCGACGTCTGCAACAAGATCGGGACTTACCTCAAAGCCCTGGCGGCGTTCGACAACAAGGTTCCGTTCTATGTGGCCCTGCCGTCCACAACCATCGACTGGTCGCTGGCGCAGGGCGCCGACATCCCCATCGAGGAACGTGACGCGCGCGAGCTTTCCCATGTCACCGGCCGCACCGCCGGCGGCGCGCTTGAGACCATCGCGATCTATCCGCCGGGAAGCGCGGCGCTCAACGTTGGTTTCGACGTCACGCCGGCCCGCTACGTGACCGGCCTGATCACCGAACGCGGAACCTGCCCGGCGAGCCGCGAAGGGCTTCTTGCGCTTTTCCCCGAACAAACCCGTGTTGCCGCGTAATGGATACACTAAACCATACCAATAACGACGCCCGCCTGAAGGCCGATGTGATCGTGACCTGCTGCGCCCTCGCGCAACGCGGCCTGACGCACGGCACGTCCGGAAACGTCAGCGTTCGCCGCGATCACGAGACCTTCTTCATCAGCCCTACCGGCGTTCCCTACGAGCAGTTGGACGACATTCCGGTCATGGACTTCACCGGCCGGTGGTACGGCCATCGCCGCCCGTCGAGCGAATGGCGGTTTCACCGCGATATCTTGAAGGCGCGGCCGGATGTGAACGCAATCGTGCATACACATTCCAAATACGCGGTCGCGCTGGCCTGCACCGGGCAGGGGATTCCGGCCTTCCATTACATGGTTGCCGTTGCCGGCGGCGCAGACATCCGCTGCGCGCCCTACGCGACCTTCGGCTCGCAAGCGCTGTCCGACCGCGCGGTGGAAGCACTGAAGGACCGCAGGGCCTGCCTCCTCGCCAATCATGGCGTCATCGCGACCGGACCCGATCTTTCGAGCGCCCTGCGCCTCGCCGGCGAGGTCGAGAATCTCGCCGCGCAATACTGCGCGGCGTTGGCCGCCGGCAAACCGGAAATCCTGGGCGAGGACGAAATGACGCGCGTCCTTGAGCTGTTCCGGAGCTACGGCAGGCAGGACAGCACACACGATCCCGACCTGGTCTTCGCGGGAACCCAGCGCTCCTAGGGCGTGTTGAAGTCATGTCGAATCGCCAACATGCCCTAGATTCTTGTTTTGTCGCACGTTCTACGGCGAACCGCGCCGGCGAAAGCCGGCCCCTAAAAGAGGCGCGCCTCCGCGCGCAGCACTTCGCCGGAACGTGCTCTAAGCGGGCGTTTGCGCGCTTTCGTGCCAATGGCGCAGCAAGCGGCGCGACAGGACGTCGAGCGCCAGGTAAAGCGCAAGTCCCGTCGCGCTCAACAGGAAGAAACACGCCAGCGCCACCGCAAGCTCCAGCCGGTAGCTCGCTTCGACGAGACGCGAGGCAAGACCCGAGCGCGTGCCCGACGTTCCGGCCACCATTTCAGCCACCAC
The DNA here is from genome assembly GCA_041913245.1 of Rhodospirillaceae bacterium. Lineage (GTDB taxonomy): Bacteria > Pseudomonadota > Alphaproteobacteria > Rhodospirillales > Rhodospirillaceae > SHVO01. The sequence continues at coordinate 90,079 of JAYSFT010000001.1, forward strand.
GGTCCCGATGAGCGCGAGGCCGCCCGCGATGCGCAAACCGCCGAGGAAGTAGGGCAGCGCGCTCGGAATCATGAGCCGGCGTATCGTTTGCATGCGCGTCGCGCCGTACAGCCGGAAAAGGTCCTTGAGGTTCGCATCGACGCTTTTCAGGCCCAAAAGCGTATTCGAGATGATCGGAAAGATGGCCGCCATCCACGCGAGGATCAGGAGAACGACGAAGACATTCTCCACCCAGATGATCACGAACGGCGCAATGGTGACGATGGGTGTCACCTGAAGGAACACGGCATAGGGAAAGAAGACGCGTTCGGCGAGTTGTGATTGCGCCAACAGGATGGCGATCAGCGCGCCGGACAGCGCCGCGAGGATCAAGGCCGCGAGGGTGATCTCCACCGTGACGGCAAGCGATGAGCCGAGGTCCGCGAGATTGACCCACAACGCGGCCGCGATCGCTGTCGGGCCCGGAAGAATATAGGCCGGCACATCGCCAAGGCGCACCGCGAGTTCCCAGCCACCGAGCAGCAAGAGAGCAAAGGCGACGGAGGCGAGCATGTGTTTCATACCGCGGGCTCCGCGGTGGCCGCGCGCAGGAGCGTTCCGATTTTCGCGCACTGGGCCGCGAACAGAGGGCTGCCCCGTAGCGCCTCGTCACGGGGCTCGGGCAGATCGACCGGAATGTCGGCGATGACGCGCCCGGGCCGGGGCGACATCACAATGACGCGCTGCGACAGGAACACCGCTTCGCGGATCGAATGCGTCACGAAGACAACGGTCCACCGGTTCTGCCGCCAGAGGGCCAGCAGATCGTCATTCAGTCCGAACCGCGTGAGTTCATCGAGCGCCGCGAACGGTTCATCCATCAGAAGTAACTGGGGATTGGTGACGATGGCGCGTGCGATCGAGACGCGCATCTGCATGCCCCCGGACAACTCGCGCGGATAGGCCTGCATGAAGCCGCCCAGGCCGACGTGCTTCAAGGTCTCGGTGACATTATCCTGGGGTTTGCGCTTTAACGTCAGCGCCAGCGTTACATTTGCGCGCACATTCGCCCACGGCATGAGTGTCGCGTCCTGGAAGACAAAACCGGTTTCTGAAATGCCGGGCCCGCGCGCGATGCCGCCAGCGCTGGGCGCGAGCAGTCCGGCCATGAGGCGCAGGAGAGTCGACTTGCCGCAGCCGGAAGGCCCGACAAGGCTCACAAAACTTCCGCGCGCGATATCGAAGGTCGCCGGGGCCAGCGCGGCGGTCCCCGTCGGATAGGTTTTCGCGGCTCCGGTCAGCCGAAGCGCGGGCTCCGTCAACGCCGGCCGCCTTTTTCGATGAAGGCCGTCGTATAGGCCTTCTTGTAGTCCATGCGCTTGGGATACAGGCCGTCGGCCGCCATCATGTCGAAGAACGCCTTCCAGCGCTCATCGGTCATCACGCCCACGCCCTTTGCTTCGGCGTCCCCGCCGGTGATCATGGCATGCTCGATCAGTTTGCCGCGCCCGAAGGCGAGCAATGCATCGGTCATGTCGGGATTGTCCTTCTTGATGAGCGCATTCGCCGGCGCCGGATCGCCGCCGAGATAACCGATCCATCCCGCGATGCTTGCCTCGACGAAGCGCCGCACGAGGTCCGGCTGTTCCGCCACGCGCTTGTTCGACGTCATGATGACGGATGAATAACTCGCGTATCCGGCGTCGGCGAGCAACATGACAACCGCCTTTTGCCCCGCGCGTTCGATCTGGAACGGTTCGCTGGAAAGAAGTCCTTGCTGGATCGCGTCCGGGTTCGACAGGAACGGCGTCAGATTGAAAGTGTACGGCGCGATCTGTTCGTCGCTGTAGCCGAACCTGGTTTTAAGAAACCGCCAGAACCCGATCCGCGTATCCGGCGAGATCATGATCTTCGCGCCCTTGAGTTGGGCGAGGGTGTCGTGCCCCGCGCCCGCATGCGAAATCAAAACCGCCGGATCCTTCTGGAAAATCGCCGCCACCGCGACCACCGGCACGTTTTGCGCCACGAAGTTCAGCGGAATGAAGGAATTCGGCACGGCGGAAAAGTCGAGCCGTCCGGCCGCGAGCAATTGGGAGTGATTGATCTGCGGCCCGCCCTGGCGAATCTCGACGTCAAGTCCCGCCTTCGCGTAAAGGCCTGTCGCCACCGCCTGATAGTAGCCGCCATGCTCCGCCTGGGCGCGCCAGTCGGTGCCGAGCGACACTTTGTCCGCGGCGAACGCCGCGAAGGAAAAGAGCGCGGCCGCAAGGCTTGCCGCAAAGCCGCGGAGCCCGCCCAGGCGCATCAGATCTTGAACACGCCGCCGGGCGCGGCTCCGGCAGGCGCCGCCTGGGCCCCGGGCTTGGCGACTTTCGCCGACTGCTGTTCCTCGATCGCGAAGACTTTGAAAAGCTCGGGCGGCTTGGCGATGTTTTTCATCGGACGCACGCCGATCGACATGAAGTGCGCCGGCACCTTGTTGCGCGCGGCGTTCGCCACCACGTCGGAAACCGTCACGCCGTCCGGATCGCACTGCGGCTCGATACGCGCCGCGATGTTCACGCCTTCGCCGAACACGTCGGTGCCGGTGTGGATGACTTCGCCCATATGCACGCCGATACGGATGTGGAATTGGTCGTTGGCCGGCTTGCCTTTGTTGTAGTCCCCGATGCCCTTCTGGCAGTCGAGCGCGCATTGCACCGCGTTTTCGGCCGAGCGGAAGCGCACCATGAAGGCGTCGCCGATGGTCTTGATGACCGTCCCGCGGTTGCGCACGATCTGGTTGCGCATGATCTCGTTGTGGATGCTCAGCTTCTTGACCATGGCCGCTTCGTCGGCGCCCATCTGCTTCGAATAGCCGACGATGTCGGTGAACATGATGGCGGTCATCTGGCGCTTCGGGTTTTTCGCCGAGCCTTCCTCCATCGCGTCGAGTTCCTTGTCGCTCTTGCCCAGCTTGCCGAGCAGACGCAGCGGGTTGAGCGGCGCGAGGAGGCGGCCAAGGCCCATGGTGACCAGCGCCGTGATGAAGGACTGCGTGACGCGCGAAACGCCCCAGACGCCGATGCCGACGAACATGGCGGCGAAAATCAGGCTCTTGGCCGTGACCTGCCAGCCCGCGGGCGTGAAATCCGTCACGAACGTCGAGGCGCGATAGAGCGAAAAGGCCTGAATCGTGGTATAGATATAAATCGCGAGGCAGCCGAGCGATTTGATCGGGTTCTCGGTATACAGGCGCAGGATCACAAGGGCGAAGACCACCGCGGCGTAGACCAGGGTCAGGATGGGCGAATGGAGCTGGATATCGATGGCGCCGGCGAACATGTTCACGAACCACTCCGTGAAGAAGCCGGTCTCCTGCGCCGCGGCGCCGGTTTTGGCGAGTTCGTTGGTATACGTGAAAGCTTCTTCCGCCATAGCGCTCAACCCCTCTTATCCGGCCCACCCCGGAAGCAGCGGAAAGTCTAACGGAATGAACGGTCTATTTCCACTGTTGCGGGCGTCTTGCCGAACGGCGATTCTCGCCATATGACGGGGGTTTAGGTGGTGGATTTCATGAAGCTTTATAAGTCCCCGATGCAGCGCCGCACGGCTCTTGGTTTTATCGGAGGCGCGCTGGTCGCGTCCTGCCAAAGTCAGCCGGCTTCGGCCCCGGTCCCGGTTGGCGCCTCGCCGACCTCGCCCCCACCCGCGCCGCCGCCGTCCGCGGCGCTCTCGCCGAAGGACTTTGCGCGCTGGCTGGACGGGGTGAGGGCCGAAGCGGCCAAGCGCGGCATTTCAGCCGCGACCATACAGGCCGCGCTCGACAATCTTCAACCGGTGCCGCGCGTGGTCGAGCTTGATCGCCGCCAACCGGAGTTCACCCAGACTTTTTCGCGCTATCTCAATAACGCGGTGAACGCCAAGCGGATCGCCGACGGGCGCGCGATGATGGCCCAACACGCCCCGTTGCTCGGCTCGCTGGAGCGCGATTTCGGGGTCCAGGGGCGGTTCCTGGTCGCCTTCTGGGGCATGGAAACCAATTACGGCCGCGTGATGGGCGATTTCTCCGTGATCGCCGCCCTGGCGACGCTGGCCTTCGACGGCCGCCGGGAAGCCTTCTTCCGCGACGAACTCTTCAAGGCGCTGAGCATCCTCGACAAGGGACATATTTCGCTCGCGCGCATGAAAGGCTCCTGGGCCGGCGCGATGGGCAATACGCAGTTCATGCCGTCGACCTTCCTGCGCCATGCGGTGGACCGTGACGGCGACGCGCATATCGACATCTGGGGTAGCGTTCCCGACGCCCTGGCCTCCGCCGCGAATTATCTGCACAGCATGAATTGGGACGGTGAGGGGACCTGGGGCCGCGAGGTGAAACTGCCGCGCGGTTTCGACATCGGTCTCTCGAGCCTGGATGTCGACGCGAAGGAAAACATCCAGCCGCTGCCCGCGTGGGCGAAGCTCGGTCTTCGGCGGGCGGACGGCGGACCGCTTCCGAGCCGCGACGTCGCCGCGTCGCTGGTCTTGCCGCAGGGTGTCGGCGGACCCGCGCTGCTCGTTTACGAAAATTACCGCACGATCCTGCGATGGAACCGCTCGGCGTTTTACGCCATCGCCGTGGGGCACCTTGCGGACCGCATGACCGGCGGTGAAGAACTCACCACCCTGGCCACGGCGGCCGAACCTTTGCGCCGGCAGGATGTGATGATGCTCCAGGAGGGGCTGATCTCCCAGGGATTCCTCAAGGGAACGGCCGACGGCGTCATGGGCTCCGGCACACGCCAGGCTATTCGCCGCTTTCAGCTGGCGCGCGGGCTTCCACCCGACGGCTATGCGGATAGGGCGCTCATGACCGTGGTCACGACGGCCTGATCGAGCGCCTCCGCCCCCAAACTTGCCGCCCAGGGCGTTTTCCAGTAAGATACAAGCACTTGTGGGGCTAGGCCTACTTAGACGCTAGTAATGAGATATTTTCACTGGGCACTTCGTCCCGCGGCCATTGCCATGGCGCTGGGGCTGGCTGGTTGCGCGGGGGGCAATGCGCCCGTCACCGCGCCGCTTCCGCCGTCGGCCGCCGAAGCCGGCGCCGACGCCCCGGAGGGCGGAACGTATAAGGTGGGCAATCCCTACGAGATCGCCGGCACCTGGTATTATCCCTCGGAAGACTACGCCTACCTCGAGGAGGGCACGGCGTCCTGGTACGGCCAGGACTTCCACGGCAAGCGCACCGCCAATGGCGAGCGATATGACATGAACGCGGTCACGGCCGCGCACCCGACCTTGCCGCTGCCGAGCATCGTGAAGGTGACGAACCTCGACAACGGCCGCGTGCTCAGCGTCCGCATCAATGATCGCGGCCCGTTCCACAGCAAACGCATCATCGATCTGTCCCGGCGCGCCGCTCAGCTCCTGGGCTTCTACGAAGCGGGCACCGCGCGCGTGCGCGTGGAGATCGACGCGCAGCAGTCTCTCGATCTCAAGAACGTCGCGTTGAAGCGCAATCCGCCCGAGATGCCGATGGTCGCCGCGGTGCCGCGCGGGTCCGTCGCCTCGTCCTCGTTGCCGCCGCCCACGGTGGTCGGCGAGGTGAAGACCGTTGCCGCTACGCCGATGAAGCCGCTCGCCAGGCCCGCACAAGCGAAAGTCGTGGCCCCGGCCGTCGCCGCTAAACCGGCGGTCGCGGTCCCGGCGAGCGGACCGGCAACCGGTCTCTTCATCCAGGCCGGCGCGTTCGGCGAGATTGCGAATGCCCACCGCCTCGAGCAGCAATTGAAAGAGCTGGCGATCGGCAGCGTATTGGTGCTGCCGGTGACGTCGGGCGACAAGCAGATCTTCCGCGTCCGCCTCGGTCCGCTGGTCGATCAAAATCAGGCGGAGACGCTTCTCACGCGCGTGAAATCCTACGGTTATGATGACGCGCAGATCGTTCGAGATTAGACTCGCCGCGCCGCTCCACGTTTTCAATTCAATGGTCGGAAATTCGATGAAGCGTTTTCTCCTCGCCACCGTATTCGGTTTCGCAGCGCTCACGGCCGGCGCGGCCTTCGCGGCCTCCATCGACATTAACGCCCGCGAGTATGTGCTGATCGATTTCCAGACCGGCGCGGTGCTCGGGGCCAAAGACCCCGACAAACCGATGCCGCCGTCCTCCATGAGCAAGCTGATGACCGCTTACATGGCTTTCGAAGCCCTGAAAGCCGGGCGCATCTCGCTTGACGATGAACTCGCCGTCAGCCGCTACGCCTGGCAGCAGGGCGGCGCCGCCAGCGGCGGATCGACCATGTTCCTCAATCCGAACAGCCGGGCCAAGGTCGAGGATCTCCTGCGCGGCATGATCGTCCAGTCCGGGAACGACGCCTGCATCGTTCTCGCCGAAGCGCTGGCCGGCAGCGAGGAGGCTTTCGCCGAGCAGATGAACGCGAAAGCCAAGGAACTTGGCATGACCAACAGCCACTTCATGAATGCGACCGGCCTGCCGCATGAAGATCACTACATGTCGCCGCGCGATCTCGCGACCTTGGCGCGCCGACTGATCACCGAGTTCCCGGAGTACTATTCGCTCTATAGCGAAACGTCCTTCACCTACAACAACATCACGCAAGGCAACCGCAATCCGTTGCTCTATCGCGTCGGCAGCGGCGCCGACGGCCTCAAGACCGGCCACACGTCCATTGCCGGTTACGGGCTCACGGGCTCGGCGATCCGCAACGGCCGCCGCCTGATCCTCGTCGCCAACGGCATGGACAGCATGAAGGACCGCGACGAAGAAACCGCGAAACTCATGGACTGGGGGTTCCGCGAATTCACCAACCGCTCCTTGTTCACCGCGGGCGAAGTCGTCACCGACGCCGAGGTTTGGCTCGGCGACGCCGGCAACGTGAACCTCGTGATCCCTAAAGACGTCATGGTGACCGTGCCGCGCGCGGCCAGCCAGGCGCTTGAAGTCAAAGTCGTCTATCAGGGGCCGCTTCCGGCGCCGATCGCCAAGGGCGCGGAAGTCGCGAAGGTCGTCATCACCGGTAAAGATCTCGCCCCGATCGAGATTCCGCTTCAAGCCGCCGTCGATGTCGGCCGTCTCGGCTATGTCGGCCGCCTGAAAGCCGCGGCGTCTTATATCGTCTTCGGGCCGCCGGCCGCGCCGGTCTCGCAGCCCGCGACGCCGCCGGCGCAATAAACACCGGTGGCCGGGGGCATCTTCATCACCTTGGAAGGCGGCGAGGGGGGCGGCAAGTCCACCCAGGCCCGCAAGCTCGCCGAGGTTCTGACCGCGCGCGGCCACGACGTCATTCTCACGCGCGAACCCGGCGGCGCGCCGGGCGCCGAAGCCATCCGCAAGCTGCTCGTCGAGGGCGCGGGCAACCGCTGGGACGGTCTCACCGAAGCTTTGCTGCATACGGCCGCGCGGCGCGATCACCTTGTCAAAACCGTGTGGCCGGCCGTCGGCGCCGGCAAGACCGTCATTTCGGACCGCTTCTTCGATTCAACCATCGCCTATCAGGGCTACGGTCATGGGCTCGATCTCGGCGCGCTTCGCGACCTGCAACGCGTCGCGATCGGCGATTTCAAGCCGGACGTCACTTTGATTCTGGACCTGCCCGCGCGGGTGGGGCTGGCGCGGGCGCAGGTGCGCGGCGGCGCCGAGACCCGCTACGAATCAATGGCGCTCGCCTTTCACGAACGTTTGCGGCGAGGCTTCCTGGAGATCGCGGCGGGCGAACCCGCGCGCTGTCATGTCATCGACGCGGATCACGATATCGAAACCGTCCATGGCGCGATCATGCGCGCGGTCACCGCGTTCCTGGGCAAGCGCTGATCATGGCAACCCTGCGCGCGGCCGAAGAGCCGCCCACACTCCTGGAGCCGCGCCTCAATCCGTACCTTATCGGCCACGAGAACGCCGAGCGCGAGTTTCTCGCGGCGTGGGACAGCGGCCGTCTCGCGCATGCGTGGCTGCTCGCGGGTCCGCGCGGCATCGGCAAGGCGACGCTTGCGTACCGCATGGCGCGCTACGCGCTCGCCCAAGGCGGCGCTGTCGCCGAGAACGACATGTTCGGCGCGCCGCCAAAACCGACATCGCTCGCCATGTCTCCCGAAGACCCCGTGTTTCGGCGCGTCGCGTCCATGGGTCACGCGGATTTTCGCGCCGTGGAACGTCCCTGGTCCGACAGCAAGCAGACCAAGCGCAAGACCGTCATCGGCGTCGACGAAGTCCGCGAGATCGGCGTTTTTCTGTCCATGACGCCGTCCGAAGGCGGCTGGCGCGCCATCGTTATCGATGCCGCCGATGAAATGAACCAGAACGCGGCGAACGCGGTTCTGAAAGTCCTCGAAGAGCCGCCCGAGCGCGCGCTGCTTTTCCTGGTGGCCCATAACGCCGACCGTCTCTTACCCACCATCCGCTCGCGCTGCCGCAAGCTCGACCTGCGCCCTTTGCGCGAACAACAAGTCACGAGCCTCCTTAATCGCTATAATCCGGACATCCCGCCGAAAGACGTCGCGGCGCTTGCTGTTCTCGGGGACGGCTCCATCGGCCGCGCGCTGGAACTCTCGGACGAGGGGGGCGTCGAACTGTTCCGCGATCTCATGAGCCTTCTCGGTGACGTGCCGAAGCTGAACGCGGGCAGACTTCACAGCCTCGGCGATCAGGCTTTGCGCGGCGACGCCTTCCGGACTCTGTCGGGTCTTTTGGGCTGGTGGCTGGCCCGTATCGTGAGCGCGGGCGCGCGCGGGGCGATCGACACCATGTCGGAGATCGTACAGGGCGAACGCACCCTCGCGCGCCGCTTGCTGGCGGCGGCGCCTCCTGCAACCTGGGCCGAAGTCTGGGACAAGATCGGCCACCTCGCACGGCGCACCGAAGCCGTCAACCTGGACAGGAAGCGTAGTCTTATGCTCATGCTCTGGTCCATCGAGCAGGCTGTGGCCAAGGCTCCCGCCGCCGCGTAAAGTGGCGGCTCTACATTCAAGGAGAACTATAATGAAGAAGATCGCAGTTGCGGCCCTGATCGTGGGCGCCTTCGCGCTCGCATCCTGCGACAAGAAACCGGCCGAAGAAGCCTCCGCCCCCGAGACTCAAGCCGAGACCCAAACCGAAACTCCAGCCCAAGAAGGTGCAGCCGTGGCGCCCGCTCAAGATCCATTCCTGGCCGAAAACCTCAAGAACCCCGGTTGGGGTCTAACCGCGACCGGCCTGCAGTTCAAGGCTCCGGAACAGCGCGCGACGGAAGGCGCGGCGCAGCCGACCGCCAACTCGACCGTTACCGTTCACTACGAAGGCAAGCTGACCAACGGTCAGGTGTTCGACAGTTCCAAAGGCGGCGAACCGATCACGTTCCCGCTCAACGCCGTCATCCCGGGCTGGCAGGAAGCCGTGCCGATGATGCGTAAGGGCGAAACCTGGGAATTCGCGATCCCGGCCAGCTTGGGCTATGGCGACCGCGCCGCCGGCCCGATCCCGCCGAACTCGACGCTGATCTTCGAGATCCAGCTGCTCGAAATCCAATAAATCCAGCGCTTTGCCGGCTCGTCGTACGCGCCGTGGGCTTTCCCCACGGCGCGTAAACGACTATATGAAGGCTCACATTTCGGAGCCTTGAGCCTTGTCCATTCAGCCCGTCCAACAGCCGGCGTTCTATATCACCACGCCGATCTACTATGTGAACGATAAGCCGCATATCGGCCACGCGTACACGACGATCGCGTGCGACGTCATGGCGCGCTTCAAGCGGCTTGACGGCTTTCGCGTCAAGTTCCTGACCGGCACCGACGAACACGGACAGAAGGTCGCGAAGGCGGCGGCCGACAAGGGCGTTTCTCCGATCGCGATCTGCGATCAGAACGCGCGGTATTTCCGCGATCTCGCGGAAGCCCTCGGGGCGACCAACGACGACTTCATTCGCACGACGGAACAGCGGCACATCGAATCGTGCCAGGCGCTCTGGCGGAAGCTCGAAGACAACGGCCACATCTATCTCGACAAATATGCCGGCTGGTACAGCGTCCGGGACGAGGCCTTTTTCGATGAAAGCGAACTGACGGAAGGCCCGAACGGCAAGCTCGCGCCGACCGGCGCGCCCGTCGAATGGGTCGAGGAAGAAAGCTATTTCTTCGATCTGTCGAAGTGGCGGGACAAGCTGCTGGAGCTTTACGACTCAAATCCCGATTTCATCGCGCCGAAGAGCCGTTTCAACGAAGTGCGCAGCTTCGTCGCCGGCGGCCTGCGCGATCTGTCGGTCTCGCGCACGACGTTCTCCTGGGGCGTCCCGGTTCCGGGGAACGACCGGCACATCATGTACGTGTGGATCGACGCCCTGACCAACTACATCACCGGCCTCGGTCATCCGCGGGCGACGGAAGAGATGAAGGTCTTCTGGCCGGAATCCCTGCATATGGTCGGCAAGGATATCATCCGCTTTCATTGCGTGTACTGGCCCGCCTTCCTGATGGGCGCCGGTTTGCCGGTGCCGAAACGCGTATTCGCGCACGGCTGGTGGACCATCGAGGGACAGAAAATGTCGAAGTCCCTCGGCAACGCCATAGACCCGCACATGCTCGTGGAGAAGTACGGCCTCGATCAGCTGCGCTACTTCCTGCTGCGCGAAGTTCCGTTCGGCAACGACGGCGACTTCAGCGAAGGCGCGATCGGCCAGCGCATCAACGGCGATCTTGCCAACGAGTTCGGCAATCTGGCGCAGCGCTTCCTGTCGTTCATCGCCAAGAACCTGGGCGGCGTTCTGCCCGAGCCCGGCCCGCTGAACGAGGACGACAACGCGCTTCTGGAAGCCTGCCACCGGCTGCTCGACCAGTGCCGCGACGCCATCAATCAACAGGCCTTCAACGGCGTGCTCGACGCCATCTGGCTGGTCGTGCGCGCCGCCAACGTATATGTGGACAAACAAGCGCCGTGGTCGCTGCGCAAGACCGATCCCGCGCGCATGAACACGGTGCTGTATGTGCTCGCCGAAGCCACGCGCCATCTCGCGATTCTGATGCAGCCTTTTGTCCCGTCCGCCATGGCGAAACTGCTCGACCAACTCGCGGTGCCCGAGGATCGGCGCAGCTTTGCTTTTCTCGGTGAAGCGCATGCCCTCAAGGGCGGGGCGCCGCTGCCGGCCCCGCAGGGCGTGTTCCCGCGGTACGCGCCGCCGGGCGAGGGGACGAAATGAGCCGCCCGCTGCTCGTCGACAGCCATTGCCATCTCGATTTCCCCGAGCTTTCGGGCGACGCCGAGGGGGTGGTGGCGCGCGCGCGCAATGCCGGCGTCGGCCACATGCTCACGATCGGCACCAAGATCACCGCGTTCCCCGGCGTCCTCGCCATGGCGGAGCGGTTCGGCAATGTGTCCTGTTCGGTCGGCATCCATCCGCATGAGGCCGCCGTCGAGCCGGAAATGGACGTCGGGAAGCTGACGGAATTGGCGCGGCATCCCAAAGTCGTCGCCTTTGGCGAGACCGGCCTCGATTTCTATTACGAACACAGTCCGCGCCTGGAACAGGAACGCAGTTTCCGCACGCATATCGCCGCGGCGCGCGAGAACAAACTGCCGGTGATCGTGCACACCCGTGACGCCGACACGGAAACCGGAGCAATCCTGAGCGATGAAATCGGAAAGGGCGGCTTCACCGGCGTCATCCACTGTTTCAGTTCGGGGCGCGAACTGGCCGAGCAGTGCCTGGCGCTCGGATTCTATATCTCGCTGTCGGGCATCGTGACCTTCAAGAAGGCCGAGGCCTTGCGCGAGGTGGTGAAGATCGTGCCCATGGACCGGATTTTGGTCGAGACGGACAGCCCATACCTCGCGCCCGTGCCGTTTCGCGGCAAGACCAATGAGCCGGCCTATGTAGCCCATACCGCGGCGGCCGTCGCGGAAATCAAAGGGATCTCACGCGACGAACTCGCGCGGCAGACGACGGAAAACTTCTTCCGTCTGTTCGCGAAAGCGAAGCCGGCTTAGGTCGGCGCACGCCATGAAAGTCACCATCCTCGGCTGCGGATCGGCCCCCGGCGTTCCGGCGATCTCGTCGGGCTGGGGCGACTGCGATCCCGCGAACCCGCGCAATCGGCGCCGGCGCGCGTCGATTTTGGTGGAGGAGGGCGCGACACGCCTTCTCGTGGACACCTCGCCGGACCTGCGTCAGCAGCTCCTGGACGCCGACATCCGCACGTTCGACGCCGTGCTCTTCACCCATGGCCATGCCGACCATATTCACGGCATCGATGAGCTGCGCGAGGTCAACCGGGTCACCGGGAAGCCGTTGCCGGTCTATGGCGCCCGCGAGACCCTCGACATCCTCAAGGACCGGTTCGGCTACGTCTTTAAAGGCATACCCTCCGGCGCTCCGATTTTCCGGCCATGGCTGGAGCCGTCCGAGGTCGAACCCGGGACGCGGTTTCAGGCCGGCCGGATTTCCGTCCTGCCGTTCCTTCAGGATCACGGCGGGAGTTCCACGCTCGGCTATCGGTTCGGCGACGTCGTCTATTCGACCGATATTTTGGATTTGCCCGACCCGGCCCGCGACGTGGTTCGGGGCGCCAAGCTCTGGATCGTCGGCGCCTTTGGCCTGGCGCCGCATCCGACCCACGCCCATGTTGCCAAGGTGCTGGATTGGATCGCCGAACTGAAGCCGCAGCGGGCCGTCATCACCCACATGAGCAACGCCATCGACTACGAGGCTTTACACACCCAGCTCCCAAGCCATGTGGTTCCGGCGCATGATGGGTTGGTCGTCGAGGCGTAGTTAGACGCCGCATCTTCTGCCGACCCGGATCGCCGGTGGATTGGAGCGGCGTCGGCCCGCCATCGCCAGCATCGGCCTAAATTCAATCCATATACGCGCGCGTGCCGGTCGGCGCGCGGCACGGTAATGCGCGTGCCGCCACCGGCCCGGGCGAAGCATAGCTAACCGCACCGAAGCGCCTAAATACCTGAACATCATAGTGTTTTTTCCATCTCTATAATTGTCATAATATACATTATGCGACAATTAGAGGTGGGCTAAGTCAATGACATGGCTCGACCGACGTCAT
>JAYSFT010000002.1:0-80577 GCA_041913245.1 Rhodospirillaceae bacterium
GGCTGGACTTAGAAGTCCATGCCGCCCATGCCGCCGCCCGGCGGCATCGCCGGAGCTTCGTCCTTCTTCGGGACTTCGGCGACCATCGCTTCGGTGGTGATGAGCAGGCCAGAGACCGAGGCCGCGTCCTGCAGAGCCACACGCACGACCTTCGTCGGGTCGACGATGCCGGACTTCACCATGTCGACATATTTGCCGGTCGAGGCGTCGAAACCGAAGTTCGTGTCCTTCGATTCCGAGACTTTGCCAGCGATCACGGCGCCGTCTTCACCGGCGTTCTCGGCGATCTGACGCAGGGGAACGCCCAGAGCGCGGCGGACGATCTCGACGCCGACCTTCTGGTCGTCATTGGTGACTTCAACCTTCGCGAGGTTCTTGGAGGCGCGGAGCAGAGCGACGCCGCCGCCCGGCACGATGCCTTCTTCCACCGCAGCGCGGGTGGCGTGAAGGGCGTCGTCGACGCGGTCCTTCTTTTCCTTCACTTCGATTTCGGTCGCACCGCCGACCTTGATCACCGCAACGCCGCCCGCGATCTTCGCCAGACGTTCTTGCAGCTTTTCCTTGTCGTAGTCCGACGTGGTGTCGTCGATCTGACGGCGGATCTGCTCGCAACGGGCATTGATGTCGTTCTTCTTGCCGGCGCCGTCGACGATGGTGGTGTTGTCCTTGTCGATGGTGACGTGCTTGGCGGAACCGAGCATCGGAAGCGTGACGGTCTCAAGCTTGATGCCGAGATCTTCGCTGATGACCTGGCCGGCGGTGAGCACGGCGATGTCTTCCAGCATGGCCTTGCGGCGGTCGCCGAAGCCCGGCGCCTTCACGGCCGCGACCTTGAGGCCGCCGCGCAGCTTGTTCACGACGAGCGTGGCAAGCGCCTGGCCTTCAATGTCTTCGGCGATGATGAGCAGCGGACGGCTCGACTGCACGACGGCTTCCAGGATCGGCAGCAGCGGCTGCAGGTCCGAGAGCTTCTTTTCGTGGATGAGGATGTACGGGTTCTGCAGTTCCACCACCATCTTGTCGGCATTGGTGATGAAGTACGGCGAGAGATAGCCGCGGTCGAACTGCATGCCTTCGACGACGTCGAGTTCGGTGTCGAGGCCCTTGGCTTCTTCCACCGTGATCACGCCTTCCTTGCCGACCTTATCCATGGCCTTGGCAATGATGTCGCCGATCTCGCGCTCGCCGTTGGCGGAAATTGTGCCGACCTGAGCGATTTCTTCGGTGGTCTTGATCTTCTTGGACATCTTCTCGAGGTCAGCGACGACCGATTCAACGGCCTTGTCGATGCCGCGCTTGAGGTCCATCGGGTTCATGCCCGCCGCGACGCTCTTGGCGCCTTCGCGGACGATGGCCTGAGCGAGAACGGTGGCGGTGGTGGTGCCGTCGCCGGCAAGGTCGTTGGTCTTGGACGCAACTTCCTTCACCATCTGGGCGCCCATGTTCTCGAACTTGTCTTTCAGTTCGATTTCCTTGGCGACCGTCACACCGTCCTTCGTGATGCGCGGAGCGCCGAAGGACTTTTCGATGACGACGTTGCGGCCCTTGGGGCCGAGGGTGACCTTCACCGCGTTGGCGAGGATGTCGACGCCGCGCAGCATGCGATCGCGCGCGTCCGCCGAGAATTTGACGTCTTTAGCTGCCATGAGATTGTGCCTTTCTTATTCTTCGGTGGACCGACTACTCGATGATTCCCATGATGTCGGACTCCTTCATGATCAACAGCTCCTTGCCGTCGATCTTCACTTCCGTGCCCGACCACTTGCCGAACAGGATGCGGTCGCCCTTCTTGACGTCCAGCGGGACCAGCTTGCCGCTTTCGTCACGGTTGCCCGAACCGACCGAGATCACTTTGCCTTCCATCGGCTTTTCCTGAGCGGTGTCCGGAATGATGATGCCGCCCTTGGTTTTCGTGTCGGATTCGGTGCGCTCGACCAGAACGCGGTCATGCAAAGGCCGAAACTTCATATGTCCCTCCAATATCCTATTGATAGTTAAAGCGTTTTTCCCCGGACCTGGGCGCGCGTTAGCACTTAAACCCGGTGAGTGCCAGCTAGGTAGCTAGCGGCCCCAGACGAGTCAAGGGGAGCGCCCGTGAAATAAGGCTGAAATCGGGCGGCGCAACTAGGTCCGGTCGGGACCCATGAGGGGGTGGGAGCCCTGCGCCCGGTACACGAAATAGAGGTTGCGGCTGTAAATAAGCACCCCGCCAAGCTGGGCGATCATGAACACGGGCTCCTCGATGTAGACGGCGTAGATCAGAGTCAGGATGCCGCCGAGCAGGCTCAAGTGCCAAAAGGCCAGCGGGATCACGCTCCGCTTCAGGCGTTCGCTGGCGAACCACTGCACAAAAAAGCGAGAGCCGAAGATGACCTGCCCGGCCAAGCCAACGGTTTTCATGAAGTTCATGGTCGCGAACCAACCTAGAAACCAGCTCATCTTCTAACCTCTTATGATTTCAGCGCCGGGCGCCTGTTCCGGCGCATCAGCCAAAACACACCCAGCATATCGACCACGCCGATCAGACCGCGGCGCCAGACCGTGTATTTCGAAGCCCCGCGCACGCGCATGCGGTGTGAAACCGATATGGACACAACGCGTCCGCCCGCGCGCAGCACCAGCGCGGGCATAAAACGGTGGAGCGCGTCAAATCGCGGCAGGGCGAGGAAAAGCGCGCGCGACAGCAGTTTTATGCCGCATCCGGAATCAGGCGTTGCATCGCCAAGGACCGCGCCGCGAATACCGTTGGCGATACGCGAGGCGATCACACGGTTGAGAGTATCGCGCCGACTGCCGCGCCGACCGATGAAGAGGGTATGCGATGCATCGCCTCCAGCGCTCGCGCGCGCGTCCAAAAAACGCGGCAGGTCGGCCGGATCATTCTGGCCATCGCCGTCCAGAGTGGCGATCCAGGTCCCGCGGGCTTGCGCAACACCACTGATCGTCGCCTGACTTTGGCCGCAGGATTGAACGTGTGTGAGGACGCGCACGCGCGGGTCGTTCAGGCCCGCGAGTTCAGCGGGCGTCGCATCGGTGGACGCGTCATCCACGAAAATGACTTCGTAAATCACTTTCCCCGTGAGCGCGGCATGAATCTCGGCCGCGAGCTGCACGACATTACCCGCCTCGTCGCGAACGGGGATGACAACGGAGAGTTCCACAGACTCTGAAGGCGGGGGCGTGGTCATAAAAGGCCAGGAGTAGTGACGCCGCCGTCATACACGCGCCCAGCGCGCCAATCAAAGGCTTGTGTACCCATTGTTTCCCCACACGGCCTTGTTCACAAGGAAGTCATGGCCTAATGCTAGGCAAATGCCCACTTCTCAGACGACGCCCCCCCGACAGCCCCCTTCCTCGCGCGCCATGGCCTGGTGGCTGGTGATATGCGCCGCCATGATCTTCATCATGGTCGTGATCGGCGGGGCGACGCGCCTGACTGAATCGGGCCTTTCCATGGTCGAGTGGAAACCGCTTCATGTGGTGCCGCCTTTGAACGAGGCCCAGTGGCAGGAGGAGTTTTCGGCCTACCAGACCTCGCCCGAGTACCGCCTCAAGAACGCGGGCATGTCTCTTGGCGACTTCAAGACCATCTACTGGTTCGAATTCACCCACCGGCTGTGGGGCCGGATCATTGGCATCGTGTTCGCGGCGCCTCTTGTGTGGTTCATCTGGCGCGGCGCGGTGGACCGCCCCCTGTTCTGCAAACTTGGCGGGCTTTTCATATTGGGCGGCGCGCAAGGCGCGCTGGGCTGGTTCATGGTGGCGAGCGGGCTCGTGGACCGGCCCGACGTCAGCCAATACAGACTGACCGCGCATTTATGTCTCGCGTTTACAGTTTACGGATTGATCGTGTGGGTCGCGCTGGATCTCTTCGGGAAACACGCGCCTGCGCCCATGCGCCTCGATCCGGCGACGCGGCGGCTTGCCGCGATCCTTCCTTTCTTCGCCCTGATCGTGATAGCGGCCGGCGCCTTTGTTGCGGGGATCAATGCGGGACTTATCTATAATACGTTCCCGTTGATGGACGGACGGGTCATCCCCGAGGCCGTGTACTCCATGGCCCCCTGGTATTTAAGCGCCTTCGAAGACGCAACCACGGTGCAGTTCAATCACCGAATGGTGGCAATCACTCTCGTTATCCTTGTGGCCGTCGCTTGGTGCCGCGGCCGCGGCGCCGCAGCGGGGCGGACACGCGGCGTGCTCAACGCACTCATGATCATGACCCTCATCCAGGCCTCGCTCGGAATTTCGACGCTCGTCCTGCAGGTCCCGCTTGGCCTTGCGCTCGCGCATCAGGCCGGGGCCCTGGCCCTTTTCACGCTAGCGGTGTGGTTCGCCCATACCCAGCGCCGCGTGCGCACGGAAACCCCATATGCCGGATCCCCTCTTCACGCTGAACCCGCGGAGTAAGTGATGGCCGATCTCAAGACGACCGACACGCTGTTCTTCGACAAGACCGGCATGGACAAAAGCTCCGTGAGCCGGATCGTATCGAACGCCCTGCAAGGTTGCGACGACGGCGAGCTCTATATGGAGTACTGCCAGTCCGAGAGCTTCACCTTCGACGATGGACGCATCAAGAACGCCTCGTTCGACACCTCACAGGGCTTCGGCCTGCGCGCGGTTGCCGGCGAAACCACAGGCTTCGCGCATTCGACGACGCTGACCGAGCAGGCCATTGCGCGTGCAGGCGAAACCGTGCGTGCCGTGCGCTCGGGCCGCGGCGGCACGCTCGCGGAACCGCCGTCCGGCACGAACCAGCAGCTATATACCGACGAGAACCCGCTACCGATGGTTCCGTTCGATATCAAGGTCTCCACGCTGGCGGAGATCGACGCATACGCCCGTAAGAAGGACCCGCGTGTGAAGCAGGTGAGCGCCTCGCTTTCCGGGTCGTGGCAGGCGGTCCATATCCTGCGCCCCGACGGCTACAACGTCGCCGACATCCGCCCGCTTGTGCGCCTGAATGTCAGCGTCATCGTCGAAGACAAGGGCCGCATGGAGTCCGGCAGCTACGGTACAGGCGGCCGCGTAACCTACGGTGAATTCCTGAAAGCCGAAACCTGGCAAGGCGCCGTCGACGAAGCGCTGCGTCAGGCGCTCGTGAACCTTGAGTCGGTCGAAGCACCTGGCGGCGAAATGCCAGTGGTGCTCGGGCCAGGCTGGCCGGGCGTGCTGCTGCATGAGGCGGTCGGCCATGGCCTTGAAGGCGACTTCAACCGCAAAAAGACGTCGGCTTTCTCGAACCTCCTGGGCCAGCGCGTTGCGTCCAACGGCGTGACGGTGATCGACGACGGCACCTTCCATGACCGCCGCGGCTCCCTGACTGTCGATGACGAGGGTACGCCCACATCGCGTACGGTGCTCATCGAAGACGGCATCCTCACCGGTTATCTCCAGGACCGCCTGAACGCGCGCCTGATGAACATGCGCCCGACCGGCAACGGACGGCGACAGTCCTACGCCCATCATCCGATGCCGCGCATGACCAATACTTTCATGCTTGGCGGCGACCGTCATCCCGATGAAATCATCGCCTCTGTGAAGAAAGGTCTCTACGCCGTAAATTTCGGCGGCGGCCAGGTGGACATCACCTCCGGCAAGTTCGTGTTCTCGGCTACCGAAGCTTACATGATCGAGGACGGCAAACTGGGCCGTCCCGTCAAAGGCGCGACGCTGATTGGTAACGGACCCGACGTCATGACCAAGGTTTCGATGATCGGTAACGATATGAAGCTGGACCCCGGCGTCGGCACCTGCGGCAAGGATGGCCAAGGCGTGCCGTGTGGCGTGGGACAGCCTACACTCAAGATCGAGCAACTCACTGTTGGCGGAACCGCCGTTTAGCGATTCTTCTTTGATTGGTTTTTGTGGCGGGCGGCGCGAATCTTGGCGCCGCCTGTTCCATTTTTCCGGCGCCGAGCAAATGCGTCCGCAGGTGTTGTAAGTCGCCGTACACTCCGGGTAAGGTGAAAGATACGCGCCGCTCGAGGCGCTTTAGAGGGTTGTTTCGCCGCATGGCACGCTGGCACGCCTTATGGATGAAACCGGTTCTCGCGCCCGACATCGAACGTCAACTGAATGTCGAGCGGCTGCTTGCCGTCGTACAGCTTCAACCGGTTGCCGCCGCCGCCCACTCGCTGAACGCGCTCATTCTCACGATCGCCGCCTGGTCATCTTTTCATCCGCCCGCTTTCGTGGCGATGGCCATGATTTTCCAGATCGCGGCCACGGCGCAGATCTATGCGTGGGCGAGTCACCGCCGGCGTTCGCGTCCGTCCGAGGTCAAGGATACTACCGTCACGCGCCTGTTCGGATGGGCAGTTGTTTATGGCCTCCTGTGGGGACTCTTCACGACGACACTGGTGGTCTCCGTTCCCGATCCCGAAGTGGACCTGCTGGTCTTCAGCATGATCGCCGGCATGGCCGCCGGCGGGACCATCATGATGTATTGTATTCCCGCCGCGATGATCGCGTTCTTGGCTTGCGCGATGTTGCCGCCGTGGGCCGCCGTCGCGGTCTCGGGCGACCGGATGGCGCCCGGCATCGTCGCTTACGCAGTTCTTTATTTCGCGCTCCTCATGGTCGCCGGCTTTAACGGCTACCAGACCTTTGTCAAAAACGTCCGTTTGCGCGTACAGAATGCCGAGCTCGCATACAAGGCCGAAGCCGCGAACCGCGCGAAGTCGCGTTTCCTTGCCAATATGAGCCATGAGCTGCGCACGCCCTTGAATGCGATCATCGGCTTCGCGGAGGTGATTCACAATCAGTTCAAAGGACCGGTCGGCAATCCGCAATATGTGGACTTCGCACGTTCGATCCACGAAAGCGGACGACATCTCGTGGGTATCATCAATGACATCCTGGACCTTTCGAAGGTCGAAGCGGGAAAGGCGGACCTCGATGAAGACGTCACGCATGTCGCAGCCCTGATCGAGCACGCCGTAAGCCTGATGCGCCAATCGATCGATACCGCCCAACTGCGCCTTGAGATCCAGGTGGAGCAGGGGCTGCCGGACGTCCTCGTCGATGCGCGCAAAATCAACCAAGTGCTTTTGAACTTGATCTCAAACGCGGTGAAGTTCACCCCTGCCGACGGCAGGATACAGATCACGGGCCGGCGCGCGGCCGATGGCGGCGTCGAGCTTGTCGTTGCGGACACCGGCAGCGGTATTGCTCAGGACGAACTGGCCGATGTGTTGAAACCGTTTATCCAAAGCCGTGATGCGGAGCGGCTCCGTGTACAAGGAACGGGCCTCGGCTTGCCGCTTGCCGATCAGCTCATGAAGTTGCATGGCGGCACGCTGACGCTGACCAGCACGCGCGGCATTGGAACAAGCGTTACCGTGCATATTCCGCATGCGCGTATGGTTGAGCCTCAATCGAAACGCGCGTCCGCCTAAATCCTAGAACCGCAGACTGCCCACAATTCCGAACGCGGGTTTTCGTCCGCCGACCATGGGCAGAAGCGTCACATTTTCATCTATCCGGTCGACAAGAAAATACGCCGAGGCATGCGCGATGACCGCGGAAGCAATCACATCGCGCCAGCGATGAAAATCTCCATCGACGCGGCTGACCGCTACAGCCGTCGCTGCGAGTTCAGCCGGTACGCCCCACGCCCAGCCGTAGCGTTGATGGATAAACGCCGCGCCGGTGAATGCCCATGCCGTATGGCCTGAGGGAAACGACCTGCGCCCGCCGTTGGGACGCGTATCGTCGACAGCGTATTTGAGGGCGTATGTCGCGCTCAGCGTTACCGCGCCGCTTGCCAGGAGCTGCTTGAACCCTTCGGCATCGTTCTGGGAGAGGGACAAAATCGCCGCGCCAGCCGGCAACGCATACCGGCCGATGTCGCCGTAAGTGGTGAAAGTTTCACCGGCTAAGCCGGGCGAGAGCGGAAGCGCGGTAAAAGCCGCAGTCGCTGCAAATCGGATTAAAGCAGTCACGATCATTTTCCAAAAATGACAAACCCCCGTTCTCTAGCGCATCTCGCACCAAGACCCCCATCAGGTAGTGGTAACAGGTCCCGGATTTTTGCCCCGCAACCGCGCCGGGCATCACCTCAATTGACCTCTCTTTTTACTTAAAAACCAAATGTTTCCGCGCGCACGCGCGCTCGAAAAGCCTTGACTTTACAAGGCCCACGGGGAGTAATTTATACACAATCGAGTTTTGGCCTGACGTTGCTAGCACCACCCGCTTCGGCCCCGGGGCCTTTTACCTTGGGCGGCGCTCACGAGTCACTCCCAACACTGGTTGTCGGACGCCGCGCGACGGGTGCGCGGTATTTCGCGCAAGTGGGCGCATCGACGGAGAGAGACGCAAATGGCTTCAGGCACCGTGAAGTGGTTCAACAAGGTTAAGGGCTACGGCTTCATCCAGCCGAGCGACGGCGGCAAGGACGTGTTCGTCCACATCACTGCCGTTGAGCGCGCCGGCATGGACACGCTGGTTGAAGGCCAGAAGATCAACTACGACCTCGTCAGCGAGCGCGGCAAGGCCGCTGCCGCCAACCTGAAGGCTGGCTAAGGCGAGACGCGGGCCTTTAAAGGTTCGCTTTCCACCGAACGAAGACGGCGCGGCCGACGGGCTGCGCCGTTTTTATTTGGCCCCTCAGCCGTCCAGTTCGCGCGCACCTTCCATTGCATGGGGCGGTCTAGAGATACTTGTGGGCGCGGAACCAGCCGAGCGCGTCGCTGATCGCCTCGTCCACGGGACGCGCCGTATAGCCCAAAACGCGCGCGGCCTTCGCGCTGGAGAAAAACATCCGCTTACGCGCGAGCTTCAACCCATCCACGGTCACGAACGGCTCTCCGGTGTTGAAGACACGGGCGAAGAGTTCGGCAGCGTAAGCGATCGGCATGACGGCCGCGTTGGGAATCTGGATCGTCGGCGCCTTGCGGTTCACTTGCGCGGCAATGCGCCCTAGGATTTGCTGGAGCGTCAGATTTTCCGCGCCGAGAATATAGCGTTCACCCACCTTGCCCCTGTCGTGCGCGAGCACATGCCCGCGCGCAACATCGTCGACGTGAACGATATTGAGCCCGGTATCGACAAAAGCCGGCATGCGGCCGGCCGCCGCCTCAACAATCGTGCGGCCGGTCGGTGTCGGCTTGACATCGCGCGGTCCCACCGGCGCCGTCGGATTGACGATGACGATCGGAACACCTGCCGCTGCAAGCGCGCGCACACGCTCCTCGGCATCGAATTTGGAGCGCTTGTACGGACCGATCATATCCGCCGCGCTTACCGGCGTGACCTCATCGGCTTCGCGTCCATCCGGAAAGAGCCCCAGCGTCGCGACGGAGCTGGTATAAACCACCCGCGAAACGCCGGCATCGGCGGCCTCGCGCAACAACCCTTCGGTCGCTTCAACGTTGGTTGCGAACATGGCCCCCGGATCGCGGGTCCATAGGCGATAGTCCGCGGCGACATGATAGAGGCTCGTGGCTCCCTGCACTGCCTTGCGCCGCGCGGCCGGATCGCGCAGGTCGCCCTCGGTGATCTCCACCTGGAGGCCTTCCAGATTGCGCCGGTCGCCTCCCGCGCGCGCCATCACGCGCACGGTCTCTCCGCGCGCGAGCAGGGCCCGCGCAACGGCGGAGCCGACAAAGCCCGTCGCGCCGGTCACCAGCGCGGTCATGGCTTGAAAAGCCTTTTCATGAAGTACCGATAGTCATGCATATCTCATTCGAGCATGATGCCCCCACATGCACAAGCGCCCCACACAGATCATCTTCACCGCCGACGACTTCGGCCTTTGTGACGAAGTGAACGAAGCTGTCGAACACGGCCATCGTGGCGGCGTTTTATCCGCCGCCAGTCTCATGGTCGGCGCGCCCGCGGCCAAAGATGCGATCGAACGCGCCCGCCGCATGCCGCGCCTTGCCGTCGGCCTGCACCTCACCTTGGTTGAAGGCCGGCCCGTGCTTCCCGCGGCGGCCCTTCCCGCGCTTGTCAAATCCGACGGCACATTCCACGACGACCTCGTCGGCGCCGGGGTGAGATGGTTTTTCTCACCCGCCGCCCGGCGTCAGTTGCGCGCAGAGATCCGCGCTCAGTTCGAGGCCTTCCGCGCGACCGGACTTACGCTCGACCATGTGAACGCCCACAATCACATGCACCTGCATCCCACGGTGCTGGAACTCATCGTCGCGATTGCGAAAGAATTCGATGTACGAGCCGTGCGGCTGCCCTACGAAGCGCCCGCCGCCATGCTCGCGCCGTGGATGGCCCTGATGAAAAAGCGCCTTGCCCGCGCGGGCCTGTCCTTCAATGACCGCGTCGTCGGTCTGCATGAGACGGGGCGTGTGAACGAAGACCTTGTTTTGCGTAAACTGGAAGACCTTCCACCTGGCGCGACCGAGTTCTACTTCCATCCCGCCGTGCGCACGACGCCAGCCCTCGAGGCGGCGGCGCCCGGTTATGACCGCACCGGCGAACTCGCGGCCCTCACCAGCGCGCGCATCGGCGCCCGGCTCAAGGAATTGGGCCTCACACCCGCGTGTTTTCGCGATATTTCATGACTTTTGCGCGCGGGAGCGGCTTGCAATCCCCCGCGCCGCCGATAGGATGCGCCCAACAATAAGACTGGGGAACACCCTTTGAACGCCCGCACGCTGACCTCCAACGGCGCTCCTATTCCGTTCACGCCGCAGTACTTCGGGGCCCTTCGCGAAAGCCACACCGGCCTTCCGGCGGAAACCTTGCGCGCCCGCTACGCCGAGGACGGCTACGTCCTGCTCAAGGGAGCCCTGCCGGCCAAAGCGGTCCTCGATTTGCGCGAAGCCTACTTCCGCATGTTTGATTCAAGTTTTTTCAAGGATGGTGACGCCCGCAACGGCCTCTTCTCCGGCCTTGAACCGAAAGGCCTTCCCAGTCACGGCCTCGCCGGTCATCCGGCATATACTTTCGTGCGCAGCGACGCGTTCCGCGCCTTCACGGGCGCGAGCGCAATGAAGTCCATCGCCGAGACATTTTTTGACGGTCCGGCCGAACTCATTCGCCGCACGCCGTTGCGTCACTTCATTCCCGGCCGCAAACGCGCATCGCGTGCGCACCTGGACCGCAGCTACATTGACGGCGTCGCCGCCGACGTGGTGACGATTTGGGTGCCGCTTGGGGACTGCCCGGTCGATGCGGGCGGCCTTGTCTACATGGAGGGCTCGCACGAAGACGCGGTACTGGAGAATGCACGCGCCGGCGCGCCCAACGACCGCAGCGATATGCGCCCCATTACGCACGATCTGAAATGGCTGTCGGACTTCAGCGGCCGCCGCTGGCTGTATGCCGACTATGCGGCGGGTGACGTCGTTGTGCATTCCCCCGTGATCGTCCACGCGTCCCTCGACGGCGCCGTGGACCTCATGCGCCTGTCGACGGACGTACGTTTCCAGCGCGCAGGCAGTCCATCGGACCCGCGTTGGTCGGACGACTGGTCCGCGGACGACGGCTATTAGCCGATGAACCTCGCGCGTATCGCAACGCGCGCCGTCCACGCGAGCCGCAGCCGCCCGTGGCTGATGACCGTAGTCATTCTCGTCTTGGCCGTCGCTTCCGCCGCCGGGGCTGTGCGGACCCTTGGCGTCAATACTGACACAACAGCCCTGTTCGCTGCGGATCTTCCCTTCCGCGTCGCGGAACGAGACTTCGACCGTCAGTTTCCGGGCGAAATCGAACTCGTCGTCACCGTGATCGATGGGCCGTCCGCCGCAAAAGCAAACAAGGCCGCCGATAGCCTCGCCGCGCGCCTTGCGGCCAACCCGGCCCTTTTTGTGAGCGCCTTCAATCCCACGGGCGGCCCCTTCTTTGAAAAGAACGGCGTGCTCTATCTCTCGACGGCGGAGATCGACGCCATCGGCGCGGAACTCGCGACCGTGCAACCACTCCTCGGCGCGATATCGAACGATCGCAGCGCGCGCGGCCTCTTCCGTCTGCTTAAACTCGCGTTCACGGCGGCGGCGGAAGGAGAGCCCTCGACCTCAGGTATTGCGCCGACAGCCGTACAAGTCGCAACCGCAGTCAACGCCGCGCTCGACGGAAAGTCAGCCGCCATCGATTGGTCCGGCCTTTTCAGCCAGCTTCAGTCCGCATCGCCCCCCCGCGCGCTTGTGATTGCCAAGGCCAAGCTGGATCTTACCGTCCTGGAACAAGGCGCCGATGCCACCGCTTTCATACGCGCGCAAGCCGCCGACCTGGGCCTGACAGCCGATGGCGGCTACCGCGTGCGGCTGACCGGCGAAGTTCCGCTGACCGATGAAGAATTCGCGACCATCGCGACCGGTACGACCCTTGCCGGTACACTGGCGGTGCTCGGGGTCGGCATTCTGATGGTGTTGGCGCTCGGATCGTTCCGGCTCGTAGGCGTGACCCTCTTCACATTGTTCGTCGGCTTCCTGTTTACCTTGGCCTGGGCGGCGGTCAGCGTGGGGGAGATCAATCTCATCTCCATCGCCTTTGTCTTCATGTTTGTCGGCATCGCGGTTGACTTCGCGATGCAGTACTGCCTCCACTATCGCGAAGAACGCCTTAAGCGCGGATCAGCGAACGACACCGCAGCACTCGACGCTGCCGGTGGGAAAATGGCCGAACCGCTCCTTCTGAGCGCCGCTACCGTTGCCATAGGCTTTTTCTGCTTCCTTCCGACGGCATACCGCGGCGTTGCCGAACTTGGCGTCATCGCAGGCGGCGGGATCATCATTGCTTTCCTTCTAAATTTCACGCTGATGCCGGCATTGCTGCGGCTCACAAAATTAAAGCCGGAAACCTCTCCGGTGGGTTTCGTGTGGGCCGCCCCATTCAATCAGATGATCCTCCTCCACCGCCGGCCCGTCATGATGGGGGCGGCCATTTTGATGATCTTGGCCGTTCTCGCGCTTCCGCGTCTCCTGTTCGATTTCGACCCCATGAAGCTGAAGGACCCACATACGGAATCCATGTCCACTGCGTTGGAACTGATGGACGACCCACTGGTGAATGCGAATACCGTCAGCATCCTTGTCAAAACACATGAAGAAATACAGGCGCTTTCCGAGAAACTGGAAAAACTGCCGGACGTCGGGCGTGTCCAAAGTCTATTCGACCTTGTACCTGAAGATCAGGACGCCAAACTCGCCGCACTTGGCGATATGGCTCTCTTCCTGGATCCGGTGGTCAATCCACTGAGCCAACAGTCCGCCCCCACTGCGACGGAGATTCTCGATGTCGCGCGCACAGCGCATACCGCGGCCGAGACCTATCTCGCCTCGCCTCACGCCAGCGAGCCGTTGCGCGCGGCGGCAACCCAAGTCCGCGATGCGCTCCGGCGCCTCATCGACCGGAACGATCCCGCCTTTGGCGAGCGGCTCTCGAACTCCCTGCTGGCAGGATTCGACGACGCACTCACTCCGCTTCGCGCCATGCTGAGCGCCGTTCCTATTCGCCTGAACGACCTGCCCACGCCGCTGCGTGAAACTTATGTCGCGCGCGATGGCCGTTACCGTATTCAAATCTTTCCGAAAGACAACAGCCGGGACATCGATGCCATGGCGCGGTTCACGAATGCCGTACGAACCATTGCGCCGGATGCCTACGGCCCGCCGGTCGTGATTTACGAAAGCGGGCGCATCGTCACGCAGGCTTTCGCGACAGCCGGCGGTCTTGCGCTCGTCGCGATCACCGTCGTCCTTCTGGCCATGTTCCGCCGCATCGGCGATGTGCTGCGGGTACTGGCGCCGCTTCTGTTGGCGGTGACCTTGACCCTCGGAACATGTGCGTTGATCGGCTTCCCACTGAACTTCGCCAACATCATCGCGCTCCCGCTTTTATTGGCGGTCGGCGTCGCCTATCCGATCCATTTCGTATCGGCGTGGCGTGAAGGGGAACGTATGCTTCTGGCATCGCCCGCGGGGCGCGGCATGCTGTTCAGTGCGCTCACCGACACTGCCGCATTCGGAAGCATGTCGCTTGCCACGCACGAAGGCACGTCGAGCATGGGGCTACTCCTGACCCTTGCCCTTGCGTTCAACCTGCTTGCGACTTTGATTGTGCTGCCTGCGATTCTCGGCGCACCGGCAAAGCGGCATTAACCGGCGGTTTCGAGTTTGTCGGTCAGCGCGTTGAGGTGTCCGATCAGCGCCGGGGGGCCACCGCTGTTGAACACCGCCGAGAAATCCGAGCGGCGCAGGGCAAGCTGACTCACCGCCCCATCGAGCAGGATATCGATGACTTGCCAGGGGCCATCGTTCTTTTCCGTCGGCCTCTGGCGCAGGCGGTAATTGAGCGTGGTGGCCTTTCCGGACTTCGGTTTGATCTCGGTATTCACCATGACATCCGGCTTTTGCGGGTCTGTGAAATCCTTGATGATGAATTCCTCACCGCTCCAGTTCTTGAACTGCGACGCATAGGTGGCGATGGTCCAAGCCGCGAACGCTTCGGTCAGTTTTTTTCGCTCGCCTTCACTCAGTTTTTGCCAACCACCGCCGACGGAAACCCGCGTCATCGTCTCGAGGTCGAAAACTTCCTGCACGACGGGCGCGATCTTTTCCTTACGTGCGGCGAAATTCAGATCCTTGCCTTGCTTCATGTTATCGAGGAGCGCGGTGTTCAGCTTCTCGACCATCATCACGGCGGCAGGCTTGTCTTTGACGAGTACGGCTTGAGCCGGCACCGCGATACCAAGGAAAGACAAAAAGCACAGTAGAAGATAAGCCACGCGGCGCACGGTTTACTCCCTGGTGAGTCTTGTATTCGGCCTATACTGCGCCGTTAAATCTGTCAATTCTAAGGCCCGAACGGTAAAATGTTCCCCATGGAACTTGGGATGGAACGGCTCGTTCAACACGGTACGGCGGCGCTCGACAATGACGGTCAGAACGAGATAGAGGTACCTTACCTCTCGCACCAAGCCTGAGGATCGCAAATAGAGCGCGACGTGAGTCTCGGTTTAAACATCCTTCAAGGCGTTCTTCTTGTTCCAGTCATCGGCGGCAGCATCTTCTGCCTTCTGTGTGTCTGGGCCGTTGCACGCTTCATGAAGCGAACCCGCCCGGCCGGCACGTACCTACCGCCGGTCACGGTGCTGAAGCCAATTTATGGGCATGACAAAGGTCTCGAGGGCAATCTGCTGAGCCTTTGCCGGCAGGACTATCCAAATTTCCAGATCGTCATGTCGGTGCAGCGGGAGAACGACCCGGCGCTACCGCTCCTCCGCAAATTGGAAGCCGACCACCCGGAGCGCGTCACCTTGGTCGTCAAAACCAGCGAACCCGTGGTCAACGGCAAAGTGCAGAACCTGGTAAACGGGCTTACTGCCGCAAAGCACGAGATTCTGGTCATCAGCGACAGCGACGTGCGCGTGCGTTCGGACTATTTGAGAAACATCGTGGCGCCGCTTGAACAGCCCCGCGTTGGATATGTCTGCACGTTGTATCGCTCGGTGGACGCGCGGTCATTCCAAGAGAAGATGGAACTCTTGAGCCTGAATGCCGATTTTATCCCCAGCCTGATCTTCTCGGCCGTAACCGGTGCCGCCGATTTCTGCATCGGCGCGACCGTGGCGTTTCGCAAGTCCGACTTGGCCGCCATCGGCGGAATGGCCGATCTTGGGAACTATCTGGTTGAGGATTACGAGCTTGGCCGTCGCCTGCTGGCGATGGGGAAGCACATGGTCTTATTGCCTCACACGATCGAGATCGTGGCCGACTATCCGACGTTCCGCGGCTGGTGGAACCACCAAATCTATTGGGATCAAAACACCTGGGCCGCCAATCCGAGTGGTTTTGCACTCACGATCCTGACCCGCGCCGTGCCCTTTGCCCTGCTTTTCGCGCTGGTCCGTGGCTTCGATGACACAGGATTGAACATTCTCCTGGCCGCGCTCGTGCTACGTCTTGGCACCGCGGAAGTGATTGCCCACATTCTCGGAGACCGGGAAGGCCAGCGAGCGGCATGGCTGCTTCCGGTGCGAGATTTGTTCGCGCTGGTGTCGTGGTATATCGCCATCACGCGCCGCAGCTTCGAATGGCGCGGCTTGCGGTTCGGCCTTACGAAAGACGGGCGTATCGTTCCGCGCGACAACAGCGTCGTTCTGCCAGGGATAAACATGTGACTTCGAGCTCTCTGTCGAAATTCGTTGCCAAACCTGGCCATGTGCTGGTCACCGGCGGCGCTGGCTTCATCGGCAGCCACACCGTCGATCATCTGCTCGCTCACGGGTGCCGCGTCACGGTGCTCGACAATCTTTCCACGGGTTATCGCGCCAACCTCGCCGGGTGCGAAGGCCGCGCCGAATTCCAGTTCATCGAAGCGGACATCACCCAGGACCTCGCGCCGGTGTGCGAGCGGGCGATAAAGCGCTTTGGGGCCATCGACCGGATCGCGCATTTCGCGGCGCAGACCGCCGTTCCGCTATCGGTCGAAGATCCCGTCACCGACATTCAAGTCAACTTGGGCGGCACCGCGCGCCTTCTGGAATACGCGCGCCGCAACAACGTTCAGAAAGTCGTATTCGCGTCATCTTCCGCGATTTACGACGATGACGCGCCGGTGCCCGTCGACGAAACATCGACCGCCCGCCCCGCATCACCCTATGGGATCGACAAATTGGCCGGCGAGTTCTTCCTCGATTACTACGCACGCTATCACGGCGTTGCCTTCACCGCGCTGCGCTTCATGAACGTATACGGTCCACGCCAAGACCCTTCGAGCTACTACTCGGGCGTCATCTCGATTTTCCTGGACCGCGCGGTGGCCGGCCAACCGATTACCATTTTCGATGACGGCGAGCAGACTCGCGACTTCGTCTATGTGACCGACGTCGCCGACGCCGTGGTGACGGCCGCCCTGTCGGATGCGGGCAACGGCGCGGCCGTCAACATCGGTACTGGCCTTGAAGTTTCGATCAATCAGATCACGCGTACGATCATTGAACTCACCGGCTCTTCCTCGCAGGTGCGCCATGAGCACCCGCGACCTGGTGACATCCGCCGCTCGGTCACGACGATGACACGCGCGCAGGACCTTCTTGCTTTCGTACCCCAAGTCGAACTGCGTGAAGGCCTCGCGCAGACCCTGGCGTGGGTCCGCGACCAGGCTCTCGCCAACACCCGCCGCGGATCCGCGGCTTAAGCCGCATGCGCATTTTCAAATTTCTTACGCTGATTGGCGGCGCCGCGATTTTCGCGTGGATCCTGACGCGGGCCGACATGTCGTCGGTGGCCGAAGTCATGGGCCGCCTCGGCGTCATGGGCGCGGGAGCGGTGCTTTTCACGTTCGGCATCGCAATGGCGTCAGACGTCTTTGGTTGGGCCTTGATGTTCCGCAGCGCCGCGTTATCGGCGGTGTGGACCTTGCGCCTTTGGCTTGTGCAGATGGTCGGCGAAGCCTTCAATCTGCTCACGCCCTTCGGCGCGTTCGGCGGCGAACCCTTCAAGGCCCTCCTGCTCAATCGCCACTACGGCATTTCGTATCAGGAAAGCACGGCGACGCTCATCCTTATCCAGACGGTCAACAGCCTCGCGCAGGTGCCTTTCGTCATCCTGGGTACGATCCTGATGGTGAGTGCGAATATTCTGCCCGAGCCGATCGAACAGGCGGTCCTGATCACCACCATCATCATCAGCGTTTTCATGGTGCTGGTGTACATCGCGCTGCATGGACGACTGCTCGCCAAGCTGCCTGCGAAGATGGAAAATAGCGAGTCCGGCGCTCGCCTTGCATATGCAATCGAATTCCTCACCGACCTTGAGGAGCGCCTCTTCCACTTCGTGCGCAATACGCCCGGCCGCTCCGGCGCCGCGCTTGCTTTTGCGTTTTTAAGCTGGGTCTTGGGCGCCGTGGAAATTTACTTCGTATTCTGGTTTCTGGACGCACCCATCACCTTCGCGGACGCCTGGATCGTGGAGACCGTCATCGTCCTCGTGCGCTCCATCACTTTTTTTGTCCCCGGACATATTGGCGTTCAGGACGGTGCTCTGATGGCGGTCGTCGCGGCCCTCACCGGTTCCAACGACACCGGCGTGGCGATGGCCCTGATTCGGCGCGGCCGCGAGTTGTTCTGGGCCGGTATCGGCCTTTTAATTTACGGCGGGTTCAATCTACGGGACCGGAAGGCCGTTTAGCCGCGTTACATACGCAGCCTCACAAAGCCGCAATCTCGCTTTCGAATACGGTGAATCCCCTTGTCTCGGCTCGGGTTTTGGTTAACGCTTGGAGCCAGATACCGGTGAAGGACGCGTATGAAAAGAGTCTCGCTCTACAGCAGCTCTCAACGCCCAGCCAAAGGCCGCGGATTACCGCAGGCCTCTCAAACCCCTGAATCCAAAACCGAAACATCCGCCCCCGCCGTGCGGCCCCGCGCGCCGAAGCCGCCCGGCCGGATCCGTACGTTCCTGACCCGTTACGAACGCCCGGTCCTGGTCGCGGTCAGCGCTCTAATCACGGTGCTCGCCCTGTTCGTCTATGCCCAGATTCAGACACCTCAACGGGCCCTGACGCAAAAGGACATCGACAACGCCGTTCTGCACACCCTTGAAACCAGGACCCTACCTTCCGCCAGCGCGCGCGCCGCGGCGATCATCCGTCCTTCGGTGGTCCGCGTAACCCGAAAGGGCAAGAACGAAGACGACCCCGATGTCGGCGTCGGCACCGGCGTCATCATCCAGGAAGACGGCACGATCCTGACGAACCTGCATGTGGTTGCGGGCGCCGACCGTGTGGAAGTCGAATTTTTCGACGGCAGCACGTCGGAAGCCGACGTCACCGGCGTGCAGCCCGAACACGATCTGGCGGTCATCCAGGCAAAGACCTTGCCTGACGATATGAAACCCGCGACCTTGCGCTCGACCGCCGGCCTGGTGCCCGGCGACGAAGTCGTGGCAGTGGGGCATCCCTTCGGCATTGGCCCGTCGACCTCGTCCGGCGTGGTGTCCGGTTTGCGCCGCGACTATGTGAATCCCAAGGGCAAGCGCGTCCTGACGAATCTGATCCAGTTCGACGCGGCGGCGAACCCCGGCAATTCCGGCGGGCCGCTCGTCACGCTCGATGGCGAAGTCGTTGGTATCGTAACGGCGATCCTCAACCCCACCGAACAGCGCGTGTTTATCGGTATTGGCTTTGCCGTGCCGATCGAGAACGCCGCCGCCGGCGCGGGAATGTCGCCGTTCTAAATCCTCGAATTACAAAACAAGCAAAGCATGGAAACATGAACGACATGGCACCAGGGAACACCGAGGTCGCCTCCCTCATGGAGCGCATCCTTTACGAGATCAAGAAGGTCGTGGTAGGACAGGACCATTTCCTCGAACGCGTGCTTGTGGCGATTCTGGCCCAGGGCCATCTGCTCGTCGAAGGCGTTCCCGGCCTTGCAAAGACCCTGACCGTGAACACGCTGGCCCGCACCGTGCGCGGCACCTTCAAACGCATCCAATTCACGCCGGACTTGGTGCCGGCCGACCTCGTCGGCACACGCATTTATAATCAAAAGACCGGCGACTTCACGACCTCGCTCGGCCCTGTGTTCACCAACCTCCTGCTCGCCGACGAAATCAACCGCGCGCCGGCAAAGGTCCAGAGCGCGCTGCTTGAAGTCATGCAAGAACGCCAGGTGACTATCGCGGGCGAAACGCACAAGGTGCCTGAACCTTTCCTGGTGATGGCCACCCAGAACCCCATCGAAACGGAAGGCACCTATCCGCTGCCCGAAGCGCAAATCGACCGTTTCATGATGAAGGTGTTGGTCGGCTATCCCACCGAGGAGGAGGAATTCGTCATCGTCAGCCGCGTGACCGGCGTAGCCGCCTCCTTGGCCGCGGTCGCGACCACCGAACAACTGGTCGCAATGCAGCGCGAGTGCCGCAACACCTACGTCGACCCGGCACTGATCCAGTACGCCGTAAAGCTCACGGCCGCATCGCGCGATCCCGAACGTTACGGCGTTAGCGGCATGAACAATTACATCCAGTACGGTGCCAGCCCGCGCGCCTCCATCAACATGATCGAAGGCGCGCGCGCCCTCGCCTATCTGCGTGGACGCGACTACGTGCTGCCGCAGGATCTCGTGGACCTGGCGCCCGACGTCATGCGCCACCGCCTTGTGTTGACGTACGAAGCGCTGTCGGAAACCGTTACACCCGACATGATCGTGCAGCGCCTGATGCAACATATTGCCGCGCCCGATAAGCCACTGGAAAGCCATGTCCGCGTCGCTGCAGGCTGAAACGCTCCTCCGAAAGCTCGAGTGGACGGTCATCCGCCGGCTCGACGGCGCGCTTCAGGGAGACTACCGCACCCTGTTTCGCGGCCATGGGCTGGATCTTGCCGGCCTGCGCGAGTACCAGCACAACGACGACGTCCGTCACATCGACTGGAATGTGACGGCGCGGCTCGAAGTGCCGCACGTACGTCAGTACAATGAGGACCGCGAAATCACCGCGTGGTTCCTGCTCGATCTTTCGCCTTCGGTCGATTTCGGGTCGGTGGAAATCAAGAAGCGCGCCGTCCTTACCGAATTCGTGACCGTGCTGTCGCGCTTGCTCACCCGCCACGGCAACCGCGTGGGTGCGTTGTTTTTCTCCGGCGGCGTTGATTCGATGATCCCGGCGGGCACGGGCCGCAAACACGTCCTGCGGATCATGAATACACTGATGACTCGACCGGAACTGTCCACGGCACCGGCGACGGACCTCACTCCGTTCCTGCGCGCCGCGATGCAGGTGATCCGCCGGCGGTCCTTGGTATTCCTCGTGTCCGACTTCATCAGCACGCCCGGATGGGACGAGCCGCTTGGTTATCTCGCCCAGCGTCACGAAACCTTGGCGATACGGCTGCTCGATCCCCTGGAACGGGAACTCCCTGATTTGGGCCTCGTTGTGATGCAAGACGCCGAAACCGGCGAACAAGTCTTCGTGGACACGGCCGACAAGCGTTTTCGCAAGCGTTTTTCGGGTGTTGCCGAACGCCGCGAGCGGGAACTCCGGGCGGCTTTCGGGCGTGCCGGGGTCGACGCCTTGGAACTCTCAACCGGCGATAACCTCGTCGATACGATTCTTCGCTTCGCCGATTTGCGCAAACGGCGTAGCCTTCTTTCAGGCGGCGCGAGCCTGCCCAAGCACTTGGAAGTGCAAGTATGAAGTTTCTTTCGCCCATCATGTTATGGCTGCTGCTCGCCGTCCCGGCGCTCGTGGCGCTGTACCTGTATGTGCTGAAACGCAAGAAGAAGATGGCGCTGCGCTACGCCAATATCGGCATGGTGAAAGACGCGATGGGAACCGGCGCCAGCTTGCGCCGCCATATGCCGGCCACACTTTTCCTCATCGCCGTTACGCTGATGCTCTCCGCGATCGCGCGCCCGGCGGCGATGATCACGCTGCCGTCGCAGCGTTCGCAGGTCATCCTTGCCATGGACGTCTCCGCAAGCATGCGCGCCGCAGACGTCGAGCCCAATCGCCTCGTCGCCGCGCAAACCGCGGCCAAGACCTTCATTCAGGAGCAGCCGAGTTCCACCCAGATCGGTATTGTCGCTTTTGCCGGCGCCGCGCTTCTGGTGCAGCCCCCGACGACCAACCGCGATGACCTGATCAAGGCCATCGACCGCTTTCAGCCGCAGCGCGGCACCGCCATCGGCAGCGGCATCCTGGTTTCGCTGCAAACCATCTTCCCGAACGCAAACTTCGACAACAAACTTCCGGAGTACCAGCGCGGCTGGGGTCGCGAGTCCATGGGCTCCTCGCTGGATCGCAACGCCGAACCGCGCGCCGCCGAAGAAAACTTCACGCCGGTCCCGCCGGGCTCTTATGAAAGCGCCGTCGTGATTCTACTCACCGATGGCCAGGCGACCACGGGGCCCGATCCGGTCGAAACCGCGCGCATGGCCGCCGACCGCGGGGTGCGCATCTTCACCGTCGGCCTCGGCACCAAGGGCGGCGAGATCGTCGGCTGGGGTGGGCGTTCCATGCGCGTGCAACTCGACGAAGAAACCCTGCAGACCATCTCTGACCTGACACGCGGCAAGTACTTCTTCGCCGGTTCCGGCACGGACCTGAAAGAGGTCTACAAGACCCTCAACACCCAGTTCGTGATGGAGCGTAAGGAGACCGAGATCACCTCGTTCTTCGCCGCCGCCGCCGCCCTGTTCGCCATCGCGGCGGCCGGCCTGTCGCTGCTCTGGTATAGCCGGATCCTCTAAGTCGTTATTTTCCGGACATTCCTCGACCCTTCGAAGAAAGAGGCGACAGGCTACCGGAACAGTCTGGCTTTGGTCGTCCTTTGGACGAGGCCGACGTCGCCCATGTAACAAGGAGAACGACAATGCGCGTGATGGTGTTTGTGAAGGCAACCGCCGACAGTGAAGCCGGGATCATGCCGAAGACCGAGCTTTTTGAAGCCATGGGCAGGTACAACGAACTTCTGATCAAGGAGGGCATCATGCTCGACGGCGCCGGCCTGAAGCCGACCAAGGTGGCCAAGCGCGTGGCCTTCGACGGTCCAAGCCGTCTCGTCATCGACGGACCTTTCGCCGAGACCAAGGAAGTCGTCGCAGGCTACTGGATCTGGAACGTGAATGACATGGACCATGCGATCGAATGGGTTAAGAAGTGCCCCAATCCGATGCCGGGCCCCAGCGAGATCGAAATCCGCCCCTTCTACGAAATGGAAGACTTCGCGGAAGTCCTGCCCCGAGACGTCGCCGCGCTGCACGAGAACAACCGCGTGAACACAGCGCACAACTAACCCCCTTTTCTTCTCCAAGCTCGCCGCCCATCATGACCACCGCGCACGGCGTCATGATGGGAATAGCGGGAGATGAAAAAATTACTGATCGCGGCCTTCGCGATGGTCGTCCCGGCCACGCCGGTGATCGCACAGAACTCCGCGCATGAAGCTTTACAGAAGGCCGGCGTCCTCGATCGTCTGCCCGCTTACAGCGCGGCCAAAGGCGCAGCCCCCGGTTTTGTCCCCGACCCGGCCTGGCCGCAGCCCCTGCCGAACAACTGGGTGATTGGCGACGTGGGCGGCATCGCCGTCGACACGAAAGATCACATCTGGGTATTGCACCGGCCGCGCTCCGTGAGTTCGACGGACAGCGGGATGCAGGGCGCAGCGGGCAAGGATGCCAAAGGCAATGCGATTAGCGCACTCGGGCACCCGCGGCCCGACGGCCAACTCAACGGCTGTTGTGCGCCCGCGCCCTCCGTGTTGGAATTCGATCAGGCGGGGCGCCTGGTGCAAGCCTGGGGCGGCCCCGCGGATCCAAATTTCCTCGCGCAGCGCTGCCGGCCCGAAGACGGCTGCACATGGCCGGCGCGGGAACACGGCATCTACATCGATCACAACGGCTTCGTTTACATCGCCGGAAATGGCCAGGCGGTGAACTTTCACGGCCAATACCCTTGGGCGCCGAACTTCGGCAACGACTCGCATATCTTGAAGTTCAAGGCCGACGGCACGTTCGTCATGCAGATCGGCGCGGCGGGCGCCAAAGGTCCAAACAGCAACGATGTGAGGGGCGGCGTGAACGGCACGCCTCAACCTTTCTGGCCGTCCGACATGGTCGCCGATTCGAAGACCAATATCCTCTATATCGCTGACGGCTACGGGAACCGACGCATTCTCATGGTCGACGCCGCCACGGGCAAATACGTCGGCCACTTCGGCGCTTACGGCCAAAACCCCGTCATTGGAGAAAATGCGGGTTCGGTCGTCTATGAACCGGGCCAGGCGCGTCCGAACGAAACCACCTGGATTCAGGACTACAGGGCCGGCCGCACGAAGCCGACCTTCTTCCGCAGTCCCGTACATTGCGTGAAGCTCGCGGGCGACGGGTTGCTCTACGTCTGTGACCGCGGCAACAACCGCGTTCAGGTGTTCAAGGCGGCCGATGTCGGTAAAGCTTGTAAAAACGACAGTGGCGAGGCCGGCAAGTGCGGCTTCATCGGCGAATTCCTCGTGGCCCCCGAGGCGCAGGGCGGCGGCACTTCAGGCACCGTAGCGCTGTCAACCGATCGCGAACAAAGCTGCCTCTATGTCGGCGATCTCGCAAACGACGTGGTCTATGTCGTCAACCGGCGCAATCTCACGGAGCTCTCGCGGGTCGGCGGCGGCGGACGCAACGGCGGTCTGTTCCATTGGCCGCACCTCATGGCGACCGACTCGCAAGGGAGCTTCTATGTCGGTGAAGTCGACGGCGCCGCCCGCGCGCAGAAGTTCCTGCGTTACGGTCCCAATGGGTGTAGCGGCGAGGGTAATCCCAAGATCGGGGAATACCAGACCCGCTAGACAACCACTTCCACACGCCAGTCGTTATCGTCGGGGTGATGACTGTAGGGAACACAGTGGAGAACGCGTCCCGCTGGCACGCTCATCGCGTCGCGCAACGCATGATAGACCCCGGCATGGACGACGATGAGTGGGGCGCCGCCCTCACCTGCCAGAGTCAGGCAGCGGTTCATGGCGTCACAGACCCGCTTTTGGAAGCTCACATAAGTTTCGGCGTCGTCTATCGCCGCGCCGGCAATCCAATTACGCAGAAAAGGATCCGCCGCGTCGCCTTCGCGTGCCCCTTGCTTCACCCCGAGACAAGCCTCGAGAAGTCCCTCGTCCGGTTGCATGCCGATACTGCGGCCGCGCATGACCAACGCCGCGGTTTCCGCCGCGCGGGACAAAGGACTGAAATATACCGACGAGATGTTGAGCCCCGCGCAATGGCGGCGCGCATCCTCCGCCTGTACGCGTCCGCGGGCCGTCAGCGGCCGATCCAGTTGGCCGATGCACATACGCGAGACGTTCCAATCGGCTTCGCCGTGACGCAGAAAATAAAATGGGCGACGTAAGATGGTCATGGCCGCGCACCGGTGAGGAAAGTGGCAACCGCCCCCTTCACGCAGGCATCGATTTCCGCAGGGGTCGGCATGGGTGCGACGTTGAATAGCGCGCGGGTATGAAGCTCACCTTTGACCATCTCGAGAAAATGCCGCGCGGCGAGGTCCACGTCCGGCAGCAATAGCACACCCGCCTTCACCTGCGCCCGCAGGTAAACCGCCAACCTGTCGGCCGCGGCCTTAGGGCCGCTCGCGAAAACTTGCGCGCCCAGAGCCGGAAACCGCGCCGCCTCGGCGCTCACCATGCGATAGAGGCCCAATCCGCGCGGACTCATGAGAATGTCCATGAAGCGGCGCCCCACGTCGGCGAGCACCTTCTCCGGCGCTCCCTCATCCTCGGAAAGCGCAAGCGGCGCGACGATGAGTTCGCACTGGTGGGCGATGATCGCCGCAAACAAACCCTTCTTGCCGCCGAAATGCTCATACAGCGTCGCCCGAGAGCCGCCGGCGCGGCGCACGACGTCGTCCAATGTGGCTGCTCCGAATCCATGCTCCAGGAACACGTCGGTCGCGGCGGCGACAATGGCCGCCCGTCGGATTTCTCCGCGCGATAGCTTATGGGTCGTTACTGAAAAGACGTCCGCTGACCCCAAACTCATCCACTCCTCTGATATGTACTGTATAATACAGTACAATTATAAAGTTGCGAGATGCCCGCTAATCTTGCCGCGACTTAAGGGGCTTTACGGTGAAGGATGAGCGGGACCGGGCTTCCCGCGGCCCCGGCTTGGGTCCAGCGGCCAGAAATGGCCGCCAAATCGCCGGAGACGAGGCCGTCGAATTTCCCGCCGATGGCCGGAATTTCCATGAAGACGGTATCTTTTTCCCGGCGGTACCCGGTGACGGGAATGTCTTTTGGCGCCTGATCCATGACATCCAGAACCGCCGTCGTACCCTCGCCCGGCGCGGTCTTGATGACGAAGATCATGGGTAGCCCCATCCCGCCATTGGAGAGGATACCCTCCCAGATCCCATCCAGTTCGGAGCCGGGCACGAAACGTCCGTCGCCGGGCACGGGCGCGGCGGCGGCCGCAGCTGAAAAGGTAAGGAAACTGGAGAGAATGGGCAGGAAACGGAAGGCCATGGAAAGATCCCCTTACGAAGCTGGGATCATAGCATTTGGCCGAAGGGTATGAAGGCTTGAATGCTGGCGAAGGCCCGGATTCACAAGCTCAAAGCGCGAAGAACAGGATCGGTCCGAACACGATGGCGGCGGCAAGGGCGTCACCAAACCAATTGGGGATCATCCGGTCGTAAGCTTCAAAAAAGCGGTCGATGTTTTCCATAGCGGGGCCTCAAGGCAGGAGTCTCTTTCAACTCCTACATTCAACTCCCCAACTGCGCTCATCCTAGGACGAGGTCAGGGCATTTCAGGGGCAATTGTGATCATTTCGAGGCGGGGTTGCAGACGTGGGCTGCACAGACCCCGCGCGCGATTCGTGCGACGCCCTAGAAAATCGCTGCGGATTTACGCGCGGTAAATCGCCTCAAACGCCGCGATGACGCGGTCCGCCTGGGCGTCGGTCATGCTGGCGAAGATCGGCAAACATAGCTGACGGCCGCAGGCGGAGTCGGCGCCCTTAAGGTCCCCGGTATCGAGATGGGTCAAGACGGGGTTCTTGTGAAGCGGCACCTCGTAGACCTCGCCGCTGCATTGGACTCCGAACTCGTCCTTGAGGCGGCTCTTCAAGGGCGCCCGTTCGATACCCTCCGGCAGCATGACGACGTATTTGTAGTAGTTGGATATGCAGCCCTTAGGGAGCGCGAGGGGGCGGGGTACGCCGGCGCGTTTCGCTGCCAGCTCATTCAGAGCCGCGTCATAGCGCGCGGCGATACGCCGGCGCGCGGCGAGCATGGCAGGGACGTTGAAAAGATGCCGCAGGCCGATGATCGCGTGCGGCTCGGACATACGCCAGTTATAGCCCATGCGGACATGAACGTTCTGATAGAAGCCAGCCTTGCCTTGGTCGCGGTAAATGCGCGCTTCACCGTCGAGATTGGAGTCGCCGGTGACAATCATCCCGCCCTCGGCGCTCGTCATCACTTTCGTCGGATAGAAACTGAAGGAGCCAGCCAGACCAAAGGTGCCCGCGAATTTTCCGTCGAGCGACGAGCCCTGGGCATGAGCGGCATCTTCCATCAGCCATATCCCTTTCGTGCGCGCGAGGGACGCGATGGCGGGCATATCGGCTGTAATCACCCCTGCGATGTGCACGATCATGATGCCGGCGGTGTTCGGCGTCAGGCGGCGCTCGACCTCGGCCACCGAGGTCGACAATGTCGCGAGATCGGTGTCCATCAGAACCGGACGTCCGCCGGCGGCGATCACGGCGGACGCCGTGGCGAAGAAGGTGTTCGCGGGAACGAGGATATCCTTGCCCTCGACGCCGACGGCGCGCAGCATGATCTCCAGAGACGCCGTGCCGCTGTTCACCGCGATGGCGTGTTTTGCGCCGATGCTCTGAGCGAACTTGCCCTCGAACTCCTCACCAAACGGCCCGAGCGTAAGCCGGCCCGTTTCCAGCACGGTCTTGATGCGCTCGGCGATCCACTCCCGGTCTTCGGCGGAGAAGTCGATGCGGGTGGGCGGAATGGGCGGTTGTTGCGAAGAGGTCACGAAAATTCCCGGGCGGGCATTTGAAGGAGGCGCAGTCTGTCGCGGCGCATGATTCCGGTCAATGATTCTGCTATCCCTCAGGGAATGAACACGACCGCGACAATCGAAACTCCATCAGGCAAGGGCGCGGGGGACGAGAATTTCCCCGTCGGATCATGGCTTCTGCCGAAAGAATTGCGCCCCGACGTCGCGGTGTACTACGCCTTTGCGCGAGCCATCGACGACATCGCCGACAATCCCGATCTTCCGGCCGACGACAAGATTGCTCGCCTCCAAGGTTTTGCGGCGGCGATCAACGGCGGTAATACCGATCCGGCCTATATCAAAGGCCAGACTGTCGGCGCGATGTTTGAGCGCAAAGGTATCCCGAAGCGTCACGGCCTCGATCTCATCTCAGCCTTTATCCAAGACGCGACCAAGTCGCGCTATGCGAACTGGGGTGAACTCATCGGATATTGCGACCGCTCCGCGGCGCCGGTGGGCCGCTTCCTGCTCGACTTGCACGGCGAGGATCCCGCGCTTCATCCGTTGTCAGACGCCCTCTGTAACGCGCTCCAGATCATCAACCACCTGCAGGATTGCGGCAAGGACTACGCCGCGCTGGACCGTGTTTACCTTCCCACGGAATGGATGGCGGACGGGGGCGCGGCCGTCACCGATCTTGCCTTGCCGGAGACGACCCGCGGCATGCGCCACGTCATCGATCGCGCGATCGTAGGAACCGAAACCCTCCTGGCGGACGCACGCAAGCTGCCAAAAGCGCTGAAACACCGCCGCCTAGCCGCTGAAACCGCCATCATCATTTCCGTCGCGGACAAGCTGATCCGCCGCCTCGCGCAGCGCGATCCGCTCGCCGAGCGCGTCGTCCTGGGCCCACTGGGATTTACCGCCGCCGCGTTTTCGGGCCTTCTGAGACTCTGGTTCTAGATGCTAGCCTTCATTGCCGTCGTAAGCCTCGTGGCATGGCTCTATCTTTTCTTCGCACATCACGGTTTTTGGCATGCCGATCAGCGCCTGCCGCGGGACACACGACCCATGACCGCCTGGCCATCGGTCGTGGCTATCGTTCCCGCGCGTAATGAAGCCGCGAGTATCGAAGCTTGTATCCGCACCCTCGCCGCACAGCGCTACGAAGGGTCGTTCCGCATCATCCTCGTCGACGACGGGAGTTCTGATGGTACCGCCGATCTAGCGCGAAGCGCTGCCGCCTCCGATCGCCTCGTGGTGATTTCGGCGCCCCCGCTGGCCGGGGAATGGACCGGAAAACTTTGGGCGATGCAGGCTGGCCTCGCGCGCGCCGCCAGCGACGGCCTATCCCCGATCTATTTCTGGTTCACGGACGCCGACGTCGTCCATCCGCCCGAAACATTGAGCCGGTTGGTGGGCCACTCCGTGCACCGCCATCGCGACCTCGTGTCACTGATGGTGAAGCTGCACTGCCGCCATGCGTGGGAACACCTCCTTATTCCTGCCTTCGTCTATTTCTTTCAGATGCTCTATCCCTTCCGCGCGGCTAACGACGACAACTCCCGGATCGCTGCCGCGGCCGGCGGCTGCGTCCTCATCAAGCGTGAAACATTGCTGGCGGCCGGCGGCCTCGAGCCCATTCGCGGCGAGATCATCGATGACTGCGCGCTTGCGCGGATCGTGACGCGCGCCGGCGGGCGTCTTTGGCTGGGCCTATCCGATGGCAGCGCGAGCCTGCGTGAAGCAATGGGGCTCGCGCCCCTATGGGCCATGGTGCACCGGACGGCTTTTACGCAACTGAAGTATTCCCTGCCGCTCCTGGCCGGAACGCTCCTTGGCCTTACCCTGATCTTCCTCGTTCCGGTGGGCTTGATCGCGACCTGGCCCTGGCACGGCGATTCCGGCGCCGCGCTGGTCGGCGTGCTGGCGTGGCTGCTCATGTCGCTGAGCTATATTCCCACCGTGAGGGACTATAGCCTCGCCCCATGGCGCGCCGTCCTGCTGCCGGCCGCCGCGGCCCTTTATGCGGTTATGACGCTGGCCTCAGCCCTCGCTCACTGGCGACGCAAGGGTGGAGCCTGGAAAGGGCGCACATATAGCGACCGAGGTCCCTGAAACAGCCCCCTCTGGAGATCCACCCGTTAAGCGTGTATCGGCGCATTAATGTCAGGCCTTCTGCCTGGGTGGCGAATCTGCCAGAATTTCCCTAGAAACAAGTCATTGTGGTGCGCTGAATGCACGGGAATCGGCCCAGCGCGCGGCAAAACGACTTAAAAAAACCGGAGTGTCGCAGGAGGTTCTCCACCTCGCGTTGCTGCGGCATGCGGACCGGATCAGGGAAAGGCGACAGCGCTCTTGGCTTCTTCGAAGACGCCTCTTTTGGACTCCATCGGGTCCATGACCACACTCCGCGGCCTGGCGGTTGAGAACCTTGGCCAGCTGGCCGACGAATTGCGCGCGGAGACCATCGACGCTGCCGCCGCGTCCGGCGGGCATTTCGGCGCCGGCCTTGGAGTCGTCGAACTCACGGTCGCCCTTCACTACGCCTTCGACACACCCGACGACCGGTTGATCTGGGATGTGAGCCATCAGGCCTATCCGCACAAGATTCTCACCGGCCGGCGCGACCGGATCCGCTCGATCCGCAAGCGCGGCGGGCTCTATGGATTCACGCTGCGGGCTGAAAGCGAATTCGATCCGTTCGGCGCCGCCCACAGTTCAACCTCCATTTCGGCTGCGATCGGCATGGCGGTCGCGGCGGTCAAAACCGGCAGCGATCGTCATGTGGTCGCGGTGATCGGCGATGGCGCCATGAGCGCCGGTATGGCGTTCGAGGCGCTGAACAATATCGGCGCGGCCGGCGAGCGCCTGACTGTGGTCCTCAACGACAACGGGATGTCCATCGCGCCCTCCGTGGGCGGTCTAACCGCGTATCTCAAGGACCTTGCCGCCGGCAGGAGCGTACTCAGCGACGCCGATATTGCGGCGCTGCCGGCCAAACTCGCGGAAAACAAACCCCTCACGGCCGCCGACGGCACCATGTTCGATCAGTTCGGCTGCACCTACGTCGGGCCGGTGGACGGTCACAACGTCGGTCAACTCGTTGAGATGCTGCGCATTGCCCGCTCTGTGCCGCGTTCACGCGCGGTGTTCCTCCATGTCCTGACGGAAAAGGGCAAAGGCCATCCCTTCGGCAAACCGCATAGCGAGAACTACCACGCCCTGGACCGTTTCGATCCGGTCACAAAAGAGATCTTCAAAGCCAACGCGACGTCGCCCACTTATACCAAGGTATTCGCGACGAGCCTGATGGAAGAGGCCGAGCGCGATTCCAAAGTGATCGCCGTTACGGCGGCGATGCCGTCGGGTACCGGGCTCGATCTTTTCCAGAAGAAGTTTCCCGACCGTTTTTACGACGTCGGCATCGCCGAGCAGCATGGGGTGACCTTCGCCGCCGGCATGGCCGCCGACGGTCTGAAGCCGGTCGCGGCGATCTATTCCTGCTTCTTGCAACGCGCTTATGACCAGGTGGTCCATGATGTCGTGCTGCAACGCCTGCCGGTGCGCTTCGCGCTGGACCGCGCGGGCCTTGTGGGAGCCGACGGCCCCACGCACGCGGGAAGCTTCGATCTCAACTATCTTTGCTGCCTGCCGGGCATCATTGTCATGGCCCCCGCCGACGAGGCTGAACTCAAGCATATGGTTGCCACATCGCTGGCTATCGATGACGCTCCGTCCGCCTTTAGATTCCCGCGCGGCGAAGGCCCGGGCGCGACCTTGCCCGCGCGCGGCGAAATCCTTGCCATCGGCAAAGGCCGCATCCTGCGCCAAGGCGCTGCGGTCGCGGTCCTTTCGCTGGGTGGGCGCCTGCACGAAGCCTTGCGCGCGGCCGACGAATTCGCGGCGCGAGGCCTTACCGCGACAGTTGCAGATGCACGCTTCGCGAAGCCTTTGGATGAGGATCTCATCCTGCAGCTTGCGAAACACCACGAGGTTCTCATTACGCTCGAAGAAGGCGCGGCCGGCGGCT
The DNA here is from genome assembly GCA_041913245.1 of Rhodospirillaceae bacterium. Lineage (GTDB taxonomy): Bacteria > Pseudomonadota > Alphaproteobacteria > Rhodospirillales > Rhodospirillaceae > SHVO01. The sequence continues at coordinate 31,472 of JAYSFT010000002.1, forward strand.
TTGGGGCGCAGGTTCTCACACTTCTCGCCGCGCGCGGCGCGCTCGACGCGGGCCTAAAAGTCCGCACCATGACCCTGCCGGACCGGCTCGTTCCGCACGGCAGGCCCGAAGAGCAATACGACGAAGCGGGCCTGACGGCGCGTGACATCGTTGCCTTAGGCGTGGCCGCCCTCGGCAAGGGCTGGTCCGAACGCGATATGGAAGTGATCGGCCGCCGCCGGTCCCGTTAATCGCATGGGTGTCGTCCAAGCGCGCATCAATCCGCTCACCGCCGCACCCGCCGATCTCGACGCTGTGCGTGCGATCGTGCAGGCGGCAGGATCATCGTTCTACTGGGCTATGCGCTTCATGCCTTCACGCAAGCGCGCAGCACTGTTCGCGATCTATGCTTTTTGCCGCGAGGTCGACGACATCGCCGATGGCGAGCTTTCACACCAGGAAAAGACGGTCGCTCTCGACCGTTGGCGCCGGAAGATCGACGAGATGTTCGCCGGTCGCCCGTCCGACGCGATTACCCGCGTCCTCGCCGATGCAATCCAGACTTTCGGCTTGCGGCGCAAGGATTTCATCGCCGTCATCCAGGGCATGGAAATGGATGCACGCGGCCCCGTGGTCGCGCCCAGCGGGGAAGAGCTCGATCTCTACTGTGATTGCGTCGCCTCCGCCGTCGGGCGCTTGTGCGTGCATGTCTTCGGCGAAGCCGAGGCGGGTCAGAAAGTCGCCGATCACCTGGGCCGAGCCCTACAACTCACCAACATCCTGCGCGATGTCGAAGAAGACGCCGCCATCGGCCGGCTCTATCTGCCGCAGGAAATCCTCATGCGCGAGGGGTTCACCAATTTAACCCCGGACGCGGTCGCACATGATGCACGCCTCGCGAACGTCATTGCGGCCGTAGGCGCCATGGCCGAGCAGGACTTCGCGGATGCGGGCCGCGCACTGGCTTTGTGCGACCGCGCGAAGATGCGTCCGGCCGTGGTCATGATGATGGTATACCGCCGCCACCTCGACCGCCTGCGCGCCAACAAATGGCGCCCCCTACCGCCGCGTAGCCGCCTCGCGCGGGCCGGCGCAAAAATCCAGAAGCTGTGGATCGCGCTTCACTACGGACTGTTTTAACCGATGCGCGTTCACATCATTGGCGCCGGTTTGGCGGGACTGTCAGCCGCCGTTCGCCTTGCGGACGTAGGCGTTCATATTCGTATTTACGAAACCGCGCCACGGGCGGGTGGGCGATGCCGGTCCTATCATGATGCGCATCTCGATTGCGTGATCGACAACGGCAACCACCTGATGATGAGCGGCAACCACGCCGTACGTACTTATTTGGAGGCGGTTCGCGCACGAGACCGCCTGGCTGGCCCCTCATCCGCGGCGTATCCCTTCCTTGATGTGGAGACGGGTGCGCGCTGGACCCTTCAACCAAGCCGCGGCCGCATTCCTTGGTGGCTGCTCGACGCGCGGCGCCGTGTTCCCGGCACGACACCTAGCTCATATCTCTCGGCGTTGAAGCTTCTACAAGCCTCGCCCGAGCAAACCGTCGCAGACCTGATTCCACCCGGTTCACCTCTCTACAGGAATTTCTGGGAACCGATGACGATCGCCGCGCTCAACGCGGCGCCGGAGCAGGCAGCGGCCATCCTCATGCGTCCAGTCTTGCTGGAGACATTCCTCAAGGGCGCCGACGCCTGCCGCCCCCTGATCGCGCGCGATAACCTTGCGGACACTTTGGTCGATCCGGCGGTGGCTCATCTCACGGCGCACGGCGCCGAAGTTCGTTTCGGCACGCGCGTTCGCGGCCTATCGCTTGCGAACGAGCGTGTAACGCAGATCGAGACCGACGATGGCCCCGTTTCCATAGAGAACGATGATACTGTTATTGTGGCGGTTCCGGCATGGATCGCGGAAACGCTTGTGCCGGGTCTCACCGCGCCGCCGCCCGGCGAGCCCATCGTCAACGTGCATTACCGCCTGCCGCGCGCTTTCGCGGCACAGGGCGAGGTCGTTATTACCGGCGTGATTGGAGGCCTTGCTCAATGGGTGTTCGTGCGCGGCGATCTCGCTTCGGTCACCATCAGCGCCGCGGGTGCGGTGACCAACGAACCGGCCGAGATCATCTCAACACGTTGCTGGCGCGATGTCGCGCGCGTCTTGGGCGAACCGGTCATGGCCGAGCCACCGGCTCGCATCATTAAGGAAAAACGCGCGACCTTTGCCCAAACACCGGCCGCCATCGCCCGTCGGCCGCGAACGCAAAGCCGCTATTCCAACCTCTTGCTCGCGGGCGATTGGACGGCTACAGGACTGCCGGCGACCATTGAAGGCGCCATAAGATCGGGCTTTAGCGCCGCCGAGGCGGTCCACAATCGCTTCGCCCGCGCCAAAGCGGCATAAGAGAATGAATATCGACGCGCAAAAAACCGAGTCCTGGATTGACCTTTCGCGTCTTGACCGCGTGATCGCGGAGGCGACGGGCGCCATGAAGGCGCGCCAGAAGCCGGACGGCCACTGGGTCTTCGACCTTGAAGCCGACGCAACAATTCCATCCGAATACATCATGCTCAACCACTACCTTGATGAGCGTGAACCCGACGTCGAGACCGGGCTCGCGGAGTATATCCGTAGCATCCAGGGTGAGCATGGCGGGTGGGCCCTGTTCTATAGGGGCGACTTCGACATGAGCGCGACGGTCAAGGCTTACTATGCCTTGAAGCTGGCCGGCGACGATGTGGATGCGCCGCATATGCGCCGGGCGCGGGAGGCCATCCTCGCACATGGCGGCGCCGAAGCCGCTAATGTCTTCACGCGCTACGCTCTTGCGCTTTTCGATGAAGTGCCGTGGCGAGCTGTGCCGGTGATGCCGGTGGAGTTGATGCTGGCGCCGTCATGGTTTCCCGTGACGATTTACCGTTTCTCCTACTGGTCACGCACCGTGATCGTCCCACTTCTGGTTCTGGCGGCTTTGAAACCCCAAGCCAAGAATCCAAAGGGCGTGCGCGTGCAAGAGCTGTTCCGCACGCCGCCGAGCAAGATCAAACGCTGGCTCAATAATCCAACCGGCCAGTTGGGCGGCGACGTCTTCCTGTGGATCGATAAGGTCCTGCGTTTCGTGCGCTTTCCAAAGGGACTGCGCGCGCGAGCGATCAAGAGGGCCGTGGAATTCTTCACGCCCCGCCTCAACGGCGAGGACGGTCTTGGCGCGATCTATCCCGCGATGGCCAACGCCGTCATGGCCATGGAAGCGCTTGGCTACGCGAAGGATCATCCCGATCTCATCACCGCGAAGCGTTCCATCAAGAACCTGCTGACGCCCGGTGAAGGCAAGATGTTCTGCCAGCCTTGCGTCTCGCCGATCTGGGACACGGGGCTTGCGGTGCAGGCCGTCATGGAGACCGGCGACGACAGCGCGGCCATCGCCGCGAGCTGCGGCTGGCTCAAGGAGCGTCAGATCCTCGATGTCGTCGGCGATTGGGAAGTGAAGCGGCCCGGTCTTCGCCCGGGCGGCTGGGCGTTCCAATACAACAACGCCCACTATCCTGACGTCGACGATACAGCCGTGGTCGGCATGGCGCTTCACCGCGCCGACCCCGGCAAACACGCGGAATCCATCGCACGCGCAGCCGAATGGATTGTCGGCATGCAGAGCAAGAACGGTGGCTGGGGCGCCTTCGATATCGACAACAACGACGCCTACCTGAACAACATTCCCTTCGCCGACCATGGCGCCCTGCTTGATCCTCCGACCGCCGATGTCTCGGCCCGGTGCATCAGCTTCCTGGCCCAGATCGGTTATGAGACCAGCCATCCCACCCTCGCGCGCGGCATTGCCTATTTGAAAAACGAGCAGGAAAGCGACGGAAGCTGGTTTGGCCGTTGGGGTACCAACTACGTTTACGGGACGTGGTCCGTACTCTGCGCTTTGAACGCGGCCAGCGAGGATATGCGGGCGCCTTATATCCGTCGCGCGGTGGAGTGGTTGATTGAGCACCAGAACGCCGATGGCGGCTGGGGCGAAGACGGTGCGACCTATTGGAAGGAGCGCAACTATGAATGCAAAGCGAGCACGCCGTCACAAACCGCGTGGGCGGTGCTCGGCCTGATGGCCGCGGGGGACGTGGATCATTCCGCGGTCAAGCGCGGAATCGACTATCTGCTGAACGCGCCCCGAGAAGCCGACGGCCGCTGGGTGGAACCCTGGTATACGGCGGTCGGATTCCCGCGGGTATTCTATCTGCGCTACCATGGCTATGCCGCGATCTTCCCGCTCTGGGCGCTGGCCAGGTTCCGCGACCTGAAAGCCAGCAACACCAAGCGGGTCCGTACGGGGATGTAACCCTTACGAATGCTGACGCGGCGATTCCGTCGGCGTCAGCGAACCGATCTTACACCGCTCGCCATCGACAACGATGGCGCCGAAGCGGTCCAGCGTCCCGGTCGGACGCGAATCGATGCCGATTCCATTCGCGTACGGTAGACCGAAGCAAGGGCCGATCAGATCAGCGCGGTACCATTGACGATTCCGCGTCTGCAGAAAAACCGTGTCATCATTGACCGCGTGAAAGTCACGAATGTTGCCGTGATCAGCAAACGGAATTGACGCCTGCGGACCGATAGAGGCTGGCGCATACCCCGCGCCGCCGGCACAGCCGGCGAGAACCGCGGAAAGCGCAGCAACTGCGATAAATGCGCGCATCTGATGGATCTCCTTCAAGTCACCTTATGCGTGAAAGATGTGGACCGCCGGTGGCGCTTGAGTGGTAGGATTGAGGCGGATTCAAGGGATTTCCCATCCTCTTGATTCATCAATAAAAATCCAAAAAGGGGCGCTTTTTGGCGGTTGTCGGTATCGTCACCGGGCTCGCTTTCGAGGCGGACGTCGTGCGGAATCACGCCCGCTTTGCGGGCGTTGCGGATCGAGTCCTCGTTGCCGCGGGTTTTGGGCGTGAACGCGCGCGCCGTTCGGCTGAAGAACTACTCGCGCAAGGAGCGACCGCGCTCTTGAGCTTCGGTATTGCCGGCGGTCTTGCGCCAAACATCGCATGTGAAACCGCCGTGGTCGCAACGGCGGTCAAAGCGGAAAATATGGAGACGATCGCCTGCACCCCCGCATGGACGGCGCGGCTCGTCGAGGCCCTGCGGTCATCTTTATCTTTCGCGCAAGGCGAACTGGCCTACGCGCCGGATGTCCTGACCACAAGCTCGGACAAGGCCGGGACCTACGCGGCCACCGGCGCGCTGGCGGCGGACATGGAAAGTTATGGGGTCGGCGAAGCTGCGCAGAAAGCGGGCATCCCGTTCGCCGCCATCCGCGTCGTAGCCGACACCGCGGGCGAGCAACTTCCCGAGATCGCGCTTCACGCCATGGCGTCCGACGGCACCTTGAAACTCGCTGAAACGCTAAGCCGCGTTGTCAGAAGTCCCGGGCAGATCACAGGACTTATTCGCCTGGGCCGCTCGACCGCGCGCGCACGCCGCCGCTTGGGAGCGATCGCGGCCCTCATCGCACCACACGCGTTCGTCAGCGAACCGTGATATGATCCGGCGCAAGGCCCCGCTCACGCCTTGCCCACATCTCGCAAAAGGCGCTCTCCAGATCGCGCGCATAGCCTTTGGCGTCGAACAAAGCGCTGGACGCGACGCCGGCAAGGCGATGGCGCAATTCCGATAGCACCCCCGGCTCCATCGCCAAGCGCAGCGCAAGGCGTTCATACGCTTCGGACGTATCGGTGATCAGCTCGGGCAGGCCGACGGCGCTTACCAGGCTTGCACCCACCCGGGCGGCGAAAGCGCCGCCGCGGCGCGTCACGACGGGGACGCCCATCAGCAAGGAGTCACTGCCGGTCGTGTGGGCATTATAATGAAAAGTATCGAGGAAAATATCCGCATGTGGATAACGCGCGAGATACGTTGCCAATGGCGCGCGCGGCGCAAATACCAGGCGATCTGCGGCCACGCCACGCGCCTTCGCCTCTTCACGCAGATTGCGCTTCGCCGTCGCGGGTCCATCCAGGAGCCAAAGGAGACTGCCGTCGACGGCGCGCAGGATCCGCATCCAGACGTCAAATACGTCCGGCGTGATTTTGGCGAAGCTGTTGAAACAACAGAATACGAATCCCTTCTCCGGCAGCCCCGCTTCAGCGCGCGATATAATCTTTGCGGCGGCGGCGGTCATCGCCGTATTGGGCTGGTAGGAATGCGGCATCGTCACGACGCGTTCGGCAAAGTCCGCGAAGTGCTCGGGGGGCGTCACAAACCGGTCGCCGATGATATAATCATAAACGTCGGTTCCGAGCGTCCCGGGATACCCGAGATAATTGATCTGAAGCGGAGCGGCGCCGGCCGCGAAGATCCCGGGGCGGGATAGCGCCGTGTAGCCATTGATATCGAGCGCAATGTGGATTTTTTTGTCGCGCGCGAGCTTCGCGATATCATGGTCAGTCCTGTCCAGCACATCGATAAACTCATCACAGGACCGGCGGATGCGCTCACGCGCCGAACTACGCGGATCACCGCCAAAAGAAAAAGCGATGACCTCGAACCCGGCGCGATCGTGCGCGGCGAGGAGATCGACGAGAAGCTGCCCAGTGGGATGGTCGTGAAGATCGGACGAAAAATATCCGATGCGGAGCTTTTCACCGCTCGCCGTTGCGGGGCGTGCGCCGACGACCGGGTTATTCATCGCAAAATATATCTCGGCCGCCTTCCTCTGCTGGACCGGCGAAGACGGAACGAAGGTCATGACATAGGGCTGTACGACCGCCTTACCCGCCTCCACCCCGGCAAGGAGGCCGGCTGTTTTTTGCGTGAAATCTTCCCATTCGCAGGCCTGTAGCGCGAGCATCATCACCTCACCTGCAAGCAGATCGAGGTCCGGATCGATCTCCAGAGCCCATTCCAAATCCGCGAGCGCGCGCTCTGGCTGTTTCGCGTCTTTAAAAACGAGCCCACGCAACGCGAACGCACGCGCCGACTCCGGGTTGATATCGAGGGCCGTATCGCACGCGGCCAGCGCGTCCTGAAACTTTCCACAGGCGCGAAGAACGGTTGCCTGCATGAAATGCGCATCAAAGGACTGCGGCGCCGCTTCCACGGCCTTTTCGCTGGCCACAAGCGCAGACGTGAGACGTCGGTATTTTAGAAAAGCCTCGGCTTGCATCACGAGCTCGTTCCCGGCCAGTTCGGCGCGCACGCGCTTCGCCTCAGGATGATCCGGGTTCACTGCCAGAGCGCGGTCAAGGAAGACCGCGCCGGCGGCGAGCCGCCCGCGCTGCAGTTCGACCATGCCCCGCAGATGCAAAGTGTCGGCATGTATCGGAAACACCTCCAGCAGGCGATCATAGAGCGCCGCAGCCTCGTCGAGGCGGGCGTTCCGATGAAACTCGGCGGCCTTATGGAAAATGTCCTCGGGCGTCACATCCGCGCTCCACCGGCTTCCACCACGATATGATCCGGGGGCAGCCCTTGCGCGCATCGGGCCCACATGGTGCTGTAGGCCGATTCAAGCGCGCGCGTATAACGCTTTGTGTCGAAGAGCGGGTATGTGGCGGTGTTGCGCGCAAGCTTTGCGCGCGCGTCAGCCAACGCCGTGGGATCGCGCGCGAGTTCCAAGGCAATACGCTCATATTTCGCCGCATCCGCCGCAATCAATTCCGGCAGTCCGATCGCCGCCAAAAGGCTTGCGCCAACGCGGCCGGAGAACGCCGGACCGAGACACGTCACAACCGGCAAGCCGACGAGCAGCGCTTCGCAGGCCGTGGCATGGGCGTTATAGTAAAACGTATCGAGGAAAAGGTCCGCGGCGCGGTAGCGCGCGAGATATTCAAGCCCGGGGGTGCGTGGCGCGAAAATCAGGCGCTGGGATGCCACCCCGCGTTCTTTTGCCTCACGCTGCAAATTGCGTTTGGCCGTGGCGCCGGGGTCATTGAGCCAAAGCGTGCTGCCTTCCACGGCCTTTAGGAGGCGCATCCAGACATCAAATGCGTCCGATGTGATCTTAAAGGGTGCATTGAAACTGCAAAAACCGAATCCTGCATCCGGCAACCCCAACTCGGCGCGGGTGGAAAGACGCGCGGGAATATGACGTTTGATGTCGTTGGTGACCAGATAGGTATCCGGCATGGTTACGACGCGCTCAGTGTAGCCGTCGTAATGCTCGGGCGGCGTAACCCACGCGTCACCGATAATGTAGTGATGACAGGACGTGCCCAGGGTCGACGGATAACCGAGATAGTTGACCTGCACCGGGGCGGCTCCGGCAGCGAAAATACCGACCCGGTTGCTGCCCGTATAACCGTTCAGATCGACCGCGACGTGGATTTTTTTCTCACGCGCAAGCCCGGCGGCTTCCGCGTCGCTCATCGCGAAAATGTCGATGAATTCATCGCAGGCGCGGGCAATACGATTCTTATTCGCGCTGTCCGGACTTCCGCCGAATGCGAACCCGACAATTTCGAAGCGTGAGCGGTCGTGACCTTCCAGTAGGCCGACGATCAGCTGGCCAACCGGATGCTCGTGCAGATCGGAAGAGAAGTATCCGATCCTGATCTTGCCGTTGGAGGAACGCGATTGACGCACGGAACCGCCAACATATGGATGGAGGTCGGCAAAATATCGCGCAGCCAACGTACGGTGTTGAACAGGCGTTGCCGGCAACGAATTCAAAACGAATGGTTGCGCCGGCAGCTTGCCCGCGTCGACCGCCGCAAGGAGATTTGCGGCCTTTTGCTCGAAACCTTCCCATTCACAGTTCCGCAAGGCCATAAGCAACGCCTCGCCCGCAATGAGCTTGAAGCCGGGATCGATATCGAGGACGACTTCGAAGTCAGCGAGCGCGCGTTCGGCCTGCTTCATTTCCATGAAGGCCAGCCCGCGCAGCGCATAAATCTCGGCGGAATCCGGATCGACCGCAAGCGCACGATCGCAATCGGCAATCGCATCTTGATGACGCTGCAGCGCAAGCAGGACGCGGCCGCGCGCGAAAAAGGCCGCAAACGAATTTGGATCGATCGCGAGCGCCTTGTTGCAGGCGGTGAGCGCGAGTATGGGAGCCTTATTATCGAGAAACGCAAGGGCCTTACGGACCAAGTCATCCGCCGTGAGTTGCCCCTCGCCGGCCGCGGCGGCGCTGGCGCGCGCATCCGCGGATCGCCCCATTTTCTCAAGCGCCTCCGCGCGAACCTCGTGAATTTGAAGCTCCGCGATTCCTTTCGCGAGAGCGCTCTCACAGACCGCCAAAGCCTCGTCGGAACGGCCCGCATGATTGAGCGCCGCGGCCAGATTGGTGAAAGCGCCGCGCAACTCCGGATCGAGTTCGAGCGCCCGCGCGGCGCTGACGGCCGCATCGGCATACCGCTCAAGGCCGATAAGCGCGGCGGCCCGGTTGGCGTACGCGGCGGCAAAATTTGGCTGGATCTTCAGCACGCGGTCGAACCGCGCGAGCGCATCCTGATAATGCGCCCGGTGCACGTCGATCAGCGCGCGGAGCTGCAGCGTATCCGCATGGTCGGGAAAACGGGCGAGAAGCCGTTCGTAGAGAGCCGCCGCCTCATCCAACCGCCCCGTCTGGTGCAGAGCTGCCGCCGAACGAAAAATCGCGTTCGGATCCATGCTGCCGTTAGCCGACTTTCGCCCGGCGCGGCTCTTCGTGCAGATCCTTCACGAAGGTCTGAACCTGCTTTTCGAACACGTAGTCGGCCGGGCGCTGTTTATCGAGCGGGATTTCCGGAGCCATCGGGCCATCCGTATCCACACCCTTCAGGAACACCTTGAGCGCCTTCAGCGGGCGGTTCACGGTATCGACCACCGAGGTGGGTTCAAACCCACAATGGACCATGCAGTTCGCGCACTTCTCATACTTACCGACGCCGTATTGGTCCCATCGTGTGGTTTCCATCAGCTCGGTGAAGCTCTTGGCATAGCCTTCGCCGACCAAATAACACGGGCGCTGCCAGCCGAAGACATTGCGCGTCGGGTTGCCCCAAGGCGTGCATTCGTAGGTCTGATTGCCCGCGAGGAAGTCGAGGTACATACTCGATTGATTGAATTTCCAATTCCGGCCGCCCGTCTTGCCGAGGCGGAAGATCGAGCGGAAAAGCTCCTTCGTCTGGCGGCGCGACAGGAAGTGGTCCTGCACCGGTGCGCGTTCATAGGCATAGCCCGGCGAAACGGTCACACCTTCCACGCCCAGGGTCGCGACATAGTCGAAGAATTCCGCCACGCGCGCCGGCACAGCGTTCGAGTTGAACAGCGTACAGTTGACCGTCACGCGGAAGCCGCGTGAGGTCGCTTCCTTGATCGCTTCCACGGCGCGCTCGAACACGCCTTCCTGCGACACGGCGTGATCATGCTCTTCCTTGAGGCCATCGAGATGGACCGAGAAAGTCAGATACGGGCTCGGCGTGAACTGATCGATCTTCTTTTTCAGAAGCAGCGCGTTGGTGCACAGGTAGACGAACTTCTTGCGGGCCACGAGGCCCTCGACGATCTCCTTGATCTCCTTATGCAGGAGAGGCTCGCCGCCGGGAATCGACACCACCGGGGCGCCGCACTCTTCCGCCGCCTGGAAGCATTCCTCCGGCGATAGGCGCTTGTTCAGGATCGAGTCCGGATAGTCGATCTTACCACAGCCGTTGCATGCAAGATTGCAGCGGAACAGGGGCTCGAGCATGAGTACCAGCGGATAGCGTGCGTTGCCTCGCAGCTTCTGCTTAAGGATATAAGCGCCGACACGAACGGCCTGAATCAACGGAACGCCCAAGGGAGACTCCTACGACGCGATCTGCATATCGCGCAGTTGCTGCGGCAATTTGAAAACGATGTTCTCGGTGACGCCATCGAGCGGTTCGACCTCGACATCGCCGAATGTGCGAAGTTTGGCGATTAGTTCGTCCACCAGCGCTTCCGGCGCCGAAGCGCCCGCGGTGACGCCGACGACATTCTTGCCTTCCAGCCATTTCGGATCGAGCGCGCTGGCGTCGTCGATCAGGTAACTGGGGATATCCATGTCTTCGCCCAAATCGCGCAGACGATTGGAGTTCGAACTGTTTTTGGCGCCCAACACCAAGATCACATCGGAGCGGCGGGCGAGTTCGCGCACGGCCTGCTGGCGGTTCTGGGTGGCGTAGCAGATGTCCTTCACATCTGGGCCTTCGATGGCCGGAAAACGCGTCTTGAGGACAGTAATGATATCGCGGGTGTCGTCGACGGACAGCGTCGTCTGGGTGACATAAGCGAGTTTCGTACCTTCGGCGATGTCGAGTTTCATCGCTTCGTCGACGGAACCGATCAGGTGGACCTTGCCGTCGATCTGGCCGAGCGTGCCTTCCACTTCGATATGGCCCGCGTGGCCAATCAGGATCACTTCGTAACCGCCCTTGGAGTAGCGCTGGCCCTGCGCATGGACCTTGGCCACAAGCGGACAGGTGGCATCAAGGATATCGAGATTGCGTCCTTGCGCATCACGCACGACCGCGCGTGAAACACCATGCGCGGAAAACACCGTGACGGCGCCAGCCGGGATGTCGGCAATTTCGTCTACGAACACGGCGCCTTTTGCCCGCAGGTCATCGACCACTCGCTTATTGTGAACGATCTCATGGCGGACGTAGACCGGCGGGCCGAATTTCTTCAGCGCCAACTCCACGATATCCACGGCTCGCACGACGCCGGCGCAAAAGCCCCGCGGCTGTGCCAGTAACACCTTCATAAAAGCGCGCCTCGCGATTGATTTGGGGGTTAATTATACCCTGGCCGAAGGATGGCCAAGCCGAACTCGCTGGTTTCCCGGCGATCCGCCCCGCCCAAGCGCGCCAAAAAAGCCGTCTGTTGCAAGAAACTACTGTTTTTCCAAAGACTTGTCGATCAGTATGTAGCCCATGCAACGCATTGCAATCCTCGCGATAAGCTGTTGGTCCGGCTTCCTGGTCATGGGCTTCGAGATGCTGAGTGGGCGGATTCTCGCCCCGACCTTCGGCAGCAGCATCTACGTTTGGGGCGCCATCATCACCGTCTTCATGCTGGCCTTGTCCATCGGTTACCTTCTGGGCGGGCGTCTCTCCATGAAGCGGCCGACGATGGCGAAGCTGTGCCTCATCCACGGCGCGGCCGGCGCCATGTTGCTCCCTGTGTTGGTCTTTGAAATCCCCGTCCTGGACGGGATCTTCGGCATCACCCAAGACCCGCGCCTGGGCTCGCTGATGGCCAGCGTCGTCCTGTTTTTCGCCCCGGCCGTGCTTTCAGGAATGGTCACCCCCTATGCGGTCCGGCTTCTGGTCGAGGATGCCCAAGCGGCCGGCTTCTACGCCGGGCTGCAATACTTCTTCTCCACTTTCTTTAGCGCCGCGGGCACACTTCTGACATCCTTCTGGTTTGTCCTATTGTTCGACGTCGATCAAATCCTGCTCCTGCTTTTTGGGATCACGGAGGCGGTCGCCCTCACGGCCTTCCTCCTCTCGCGTAAAAGGGTCTGACATGGTTTCGCGCCCACTCGGTTTGCTGACACTTCTCTGTGCGCTAACTGCCGCGCTGCCCGCCGCGGCCGTCCAGATCCACTCCGAGCGCTCACTCTACCGGAACCTGTTCGTGGTCGAGGACAACGGCCTGCGTTGCCTGACCTTCCGCCGCGCCGTCGCCACCGAGCGCCAGACCTGCCAACGCACGGACGAGCCAAGCCATCTCGTTTTTCCCTACACCCGCATGATGCTCGGCTCGCTTTTGGTGAAGCCGGATCCGAAGCGTGTGCTGGTTATCGGCCTCGGCGGCGGCACGTTGCCGATGGCCTTGCGCCAGATGTTTCCGGATATCGACATCGATGTGGTGGAAATCGACCCGGCTGTGACGCGCGTGGCCGAGAAATTCTTCGGCTTCCAGCGCGACGCGAAGCTGAACGTGCATGAAGAAGACGGCCGCGTCTTCGTGAAAAAATCCGTTCGCGCCGGCACGAAATACGACATCATCATGCTCGACGCCTTCGAGGACGAGTACATCCCCGAACACATGTCGACGAAGGAATTCCTGCTCGAAGTGAAAAGCGTTCTGGCACCGGACGGCGTGGTCGCGGCGAATACCTTCTCGAGCAATCGCTTGTACCCTTACGAGTCGGCGACTTACGAAAGCGTGTTTGGCCGCTTCTATAACCTCAAGCTCGGCAACCGCATCATTTATGCCCAGCCGAGCAAGCTGGTGGATAAAGCAACCTTGGCAACCAACGCCGGGAAGTTCGAAGCCCAATTCGACAAGCGCGGGTTCAAGCCGGACTGGCTGCTGGAAATGGCCACCACTGAGCGAGACTGGGACAAGTCCACACGGATCCTGACCGATCAGTTCTCGCCGTCGAACATCCTGAATTCACGATAATCCTTCCCATGAGTGACGCCGCGTTCTGCCCGCGCTGCGGGAAACCCGCAGGCCTCTGCGTCTGCGAAGGCATCGCGCCCATCAACAACAAGCTGCACCTGCTGATCCTCCAGCATCCGCAGGAGCAGGACGTCGAACTCGGCACCGCCCGCCTGACCGCCCTGCACTTCAAGAAGGCCTCGGTGAAGGTCGGTTTGTCCTGGCCCAGCCTCGCGAAAGCCCTGGGCGAACCGGCGGACCCGAAACGATGGGCCGTTTTGTATCTGGGCTCGGCCCAAGCCGCCAAATTTCCACCAGGCCGCACCGTCGTTGCCTTGAACAAGAAAGGCGATCCGATTCCCGACCAGGACGAAGCGCTGAAGAATTTGCAAGGCGTCATTGTGCTCGACGGCACTTGGGCGCAGGCGAAAACCTTGTGGTGGCGCAACGCCTGGCTTTTGAAAGCCAAGCGCATCGCCCTGAAACCGAATCGTCCCTCGCGCTACGGCAATCTACGCCGCGAAGCGCGCAAGGAAGCGATCTCGTCCCTTGAAGCAACCGCGCTTCTCATGAGCACGTTGGAAAACAATCCGGCGATCTCCGATGTGCTTCACGCCAGCTTCGAGAAATTACTCACGCGCTTCCGCCAGCAGAAAACCGGCTAACGGGAAAGCACGGCCCTCGCCTTGTCATAAGCTTCCTGCGCTTCCTTGTGTCGGCCTTTATCGGCGCGCTCGTGAGCGGTATCAATCGGCACTTTCAGCGCTTTCTCGAGATACCGCAACGCCTCTTTCGGCCGCTTCCGCTGAAGTAGAAAGTCCCCATAGAAATAATTCGCTTCCCGTCCGTCGCGGTCATGGGCAAGCGCCTGTTTGAGATGCGCTTCCGCCTTATTGTTGCTGCCGAACGAAACTGGCCAGCCCGGCACTTCGTAATAGAGCGAACCGAGGTTGGTATGCACAGCGCCCTTCAGGGCCGCGCCATCTATTTTCTCGGCTTCTTCGAGAAGCGCGCGGGCATTGCGCAGGGCGCTCAACGATGCCGTGCTGCTATAGACCTCCGCTTCAAGAATGTGGATCAGGGCTTCCCAGATCAAGGGCTCGGCCCGCCCGGGATAGCGCTGCGCAAGCCCGGACGCCTCGAGATGCAGCCCCCGCACATTCTGCAAACGCTGGGCTTTATCGGTCATCTCATATTTGGTGAGGGCCCAGCGATCCTCGAGCGCATTCATGTCCCGCTGAAGATCAGAGTCGGCGGCAACGGCCGCGCTCGATAGAAAAAGCAATAAAACGACTAGGAAAGTACGCACGTAAGCTCCCGGCATAACAGAGGGCATGCTAAACAGAAGGACCCGAAAGCGGAAGGCGCCTGAAAACGGATCAGGGAATGAAGGCCCGCGCCACCCATGATTTCTACGAGTCCCTGACCCCGATGCCCTCGGCGTCCATGGTCTTTGAGGAAAGCCGCTACGCCCAAGCGCCCGACGATTGGTTTATTGCCTGCTCGGACATTAGGGGCTCGACCGAGGCCGTCGCCTCGGGCCGTCATTCCGATGTCAACTTCTCGGCCGCCGCGATGATCTCCGCCCTCAGCAATCTCGCCGGCACCATACCTTATCAATTCGGCGGCGACGGCGCGGTCGCACTCATTCCACCCGGCTTCGCGGACGAGGCTCGCAAGGTCCTTGCGCGTACCCGCACCTTTGCGAAACGCGAATTTAAGTTGGACTTGCGTGTAGGCTTTGTCCCTGTCCAAGCCCTCACCGAACGCAAATGCCAAGTCCTCGTCGGCCGTTATGAACCCTCGCCGGGCAATGCCTACGCGGTCTTCCAAGGCAGCGGCGTCGAGGACCTTGAGCAAGCCGTGAAGGGCCGCAGCGCTGATACATCTCTCACCGATCTTGCCATGGTGCGCGACGACGAAGACGACGGCGCGCCGCCGGACTTGACCGGTCTGTCCTGCCGTTGGCAGCCATTGCAGTCCAAACGCGGAAAGATGGTTTCGCTGGTGATCCGCGGCGGGGATCATGGTGAGCTGCACATGAGTCTCCACAAACTCACCGGCGTGGAATCCCTGAAAGCAGCCTCGTTCGGCGTACTCGTCAATAAGTGGCCCGCGAGGGGGATCTTGCGTGAAGCAAAAGCGCTGCATGGCAAGTGGCCCGTCGCGCTACTCGCGGCCTGGATCGGGTTGAAGTCACTGTTCCTTTCGGCGTTCTACAAATTCGACTGGAAGCTCGGATCGTGGCTGCCAAGCAGATACAAACGAGAAGTCGCCGAGAACGCCGTGGACTTCGCGCGGTCTGGCGCCGGTCTCGCCCTGGTATTCGATTGCCCTGGTGACCGCATCGATTTAGTCCGCGCTTTCATGGACGAGCGTCAGGCGAAGGGCGAGTTGCAATACGGGATGCACATCTCCGACCACGCGGTGATGACGTGCTTCGTCACCTCTCCGTCGCAGAACGAGCACGTTCACTTCATTGACGGCGGCGACGGCGGCTACACCACCGCGGCGACGCACCTCAAAGCCCAGCTGAAAAAAACGGCCGCAGCCTGAAGTAGAAGCCGGCCTCACGGCCATATCCTGTGTTTCTGGGAACCCGCCGCGGGGCCTTTCGTTGACTCCCACATACACGCAATTCACTCGCTACATGTAGGGTTTTCGAATGGTTGCACGCCCCATATGGCAGGGCCATCTACGTCTTTCGCTGGTCACCTGCCCTGTCGCTCTCTTCAACGCCACCACCACAACCAACGACGTGTCCTTCAATCTCCTCCACAAGGAGACGCATCGGCGCATCAAGATGGTACCGACCGAACCTGAATTGGGACCCGTCGAGCGCGCCGATCTGGTCAAGGGCTACGAATTCAAACCCGGCCAGTATGTGATCGTGACGCCCAAGGAAATCGCGGCCGTACGCCTGCCTTCCACCAAGACCATCGATATTGAGCAGTTCGTCGAAGCTTCCGACATCGACCGAATCTTCTGGGACAACCCTTACTATCTCGCTCCCCAAGGCGACGAGGAAACGCGCGCCTACGGCGTCATACAGGAAGCCATGGCGGACACGGGCAAGATCGCGTTGGGCCGCCTGGTGATGCATAACCGCGAACGGATTGTCGCCATCGAGCCGCGCGGGCGCGGCCTGCTCCTTACGACCTTGCGCGCCTATGACGAGATCCGCAGCGAAAATGAATTCTTTGGCGGCATCCCGGCAGTCAAACCGGACAAGCAGATGCTCGACATCGCCGAGAAGATCATTGATCAGCAGGCAGGACCGTTTAAACCGCAGCAGTTCGTCGATCGCTATGAGGATGCCTTGCGCGATCTCATCAAGCAGAAACAGAAGGGCAAACAGATCATCGCCGAGGAACCGCCCGAGGATACGAAGGTGATCGATCTCATGGATGCGCTCAAGAAAAGCCTCTCAAGCGAAGGCAAACGGGGCACCCATGCGAAGCGCATGCTGCACAAGCAGACCGGAACAAAACATCCCGCGGCGGCCAAGCTTGCCGCCGGGAAACGCGCCAGCGCCCGTAGATAGGCTTTCTGGCTCGTCCGAGGACTCAAGCGCCTCGACACGAGTTGAGGGCGAGCGGCTCTAGCACCGGTTGACTCATTGCGGATTTGCCAATCTGATACCGCCCTGGGGATAAACCCCATCGCTTCAATGGTTCTCATCAGGGAGGAAAATCATGCGCACGGTATTTGCGGCGGCCCTTGTGGTCTCCGGACTCGCGTTCTCGGGAACAGCATTCGCGCAAACCGCACCCGATTTCAGCAAAGTCGAAATCGTCGCCCAGGATCTTGGCAACAAGACCTACATGCTGACCGGTCAGGGCGGTAACATCACAGTCGCCGTGGGCGACGACGGCATCTTGATGGTGGATACGCAGTTCGCCCCGCTGCACGACAAGATCAAGGCGGCGATCGCAAAGATCTCCCCGCTGCCGATTAAATATGCGGCTATCACGCATTATCACGGCGACCACACCGGCGGCATCGCGCCCTTCGTGAAGGACGGTGTAACCGTGATCGCCCATCCGAACATCAAGAAGCGCCTATCGGAAGGCACCACGAATGCCCTCACCGGCGCCAAGACCGCGCCCGTGGCCGCCGACGCCCTGCCGACGCAGACTTATACCGGCGAAAAAACCTCCATGGCCGTGAAAGGCCGCACGGCTCAGATCGTGCACCAGCCGAACGCCCATACAGACGGCGACAGCGCGATTTACTTCGCCGACGCTAACGTACTTGCCACCGGCGATATCGTCAGCATCGGCAGCCGTTATCCTAATATCGACGTCGGCGTGAACGGCGGTATCAAGGGCATGGTCGCGGCCGTGGACAACTACATCAAGATGTCCAACGACCAGACCAAGGTCGTGCCCGGCCACGGCACGCTCATGAGCAAGGCGGACCTCGTGACCTACCGCAACATGCTCGCGACCGCCGAAGAACGCGTCGCGAAGCTGCTGAAGGAAGGCAAGAGCGAGGACGACGTCGTCGCCGCGAAGCCGATCCAGGACCTGGAGAAGCAAACCGGCGCCAATGAACAGGCCACGACGAACTTCCTGCGTCTGATCTACAAATCGCTGAAGGCCTAAGTTCGCTTGGCCGATCCTGTTAAAGACTTGCTTTCTCTTGCGATGACGACCCCGGATCCGCGCCTGGTCTCCAACTGGATCGGCGCGTATCTGGGGAAGCGTCCGCTGGAGTCAAAGCGCGAGATCCTGCGCAAGCTCGAGGCCGAATTCGCGGCCCGCGAAGCCAATGCGAACGAAAAGCGCGCCGCCGGCATGATCCGGCGTTGCGTGCAGAAAGTAGGCGAGAATTTGAAAGCTTAGGCGCTCTCCATGACTGGAAAGATCGACGCACTTAAGTTTTCCCGTTGCGCCGGGGCATTACGCGCGTGAGTGTCGGATGGCGCTTCACCCTGTGCGCTCTGACCATGATTCTTTACATGATCGTCTCACGCGACATTTATAATACAGGGGGATATCGGTGCTGAAGAACGCTGAGGGAATCTTGCACCTGGGAGAGGTAGCCGTTCCGGCGTGGACCAGCTTCGCTCTCATTGGCGTTCTTGAGCGCCATAAGCGCACGGAGCGCGACGGATCCACCGTCGGCAACAACCGCGTGGGATCAAGCTCCAAGGACGGCGTCTCGGCGAGGAGTTCACTCAATCGATGACGGGACTGTTGAGACATAGGAAAACGCGGAAGATCAGCCATGGCGGCCGTTCCTTTCGTTGACAGGAGGCGTTGAGGGAGCGCTCACAAAAACGCGCCCTCGTCAGCGACGACGCGTGGTTTCGTTCAAGGAAATTAGGCATGGTCTCGCGCCACGGGTACCGTGCGCGAGTTCGCCTCATCATCAAAATACCCTGAACGCGTCATCAACCGCCCGCAATGGAAGAGCAATTTCATAAGCGTGACAGTTCCGTATGGAGGCGGGCTTATGAAAATACTCAAAACACTGACGGCGGCGTTGGCCCTGACCTTGGGCGTTGGTTTCGCGACGACGGCTTCGGGAGAGACGTTCGCGGGGCATGCTGCGATGAAAGCGACGAAGGTTCAATATAATCGCGGGTACGGCGGCGGTTATGACCGTGGCCGCGACTACGACCGCGACGGCGTTCCCAACCGCTACGACCGCAACGACTATCGTCCCAATTATGGTTATGGCCGCGGGGGGTATGGTGGCGGTTACGGCTTCGCGCCGACGCGCTACAGCCGTCCGTGGGATTGGGATGGCGACGGCGTTCCTAACCGCCGCGATGCGCGCCCGCGCAATCCGTGGCGCTGGTAGTTATAAAATCTTGATCCTAGAGCTGAGGGCCGGGGTGCATGAAAGCAACCGCGCCCTCAGGCTTTATGGCCTGAGAAGCGTTTCAGTCTCGACAGTTTCGATCTGGTAGCTGAAACGATTCTCATATAGGCCCACCAAACTATCGTGGCCTTCATCCGACGAACTGCACACCGCATCGATCGGCAGGATCACGCGATAACCGAGATCTACCGCGCTCATAACGGTGGCAAGAACGCACACATCCGTTTCACCACCGGTAATGACGAGCGTATCGGCGTGCGCTGCGCGGAGTTCCCCAAGCAGACGGGGGTTTGAAAAGGCGGAGTATGCCGGCTTATCGATGACCTTCGCAGGCGGCGTCAAACGCGCGAGTGCCGGCATCAAATCAAGGAGATCCGGGTGTACATGCTCCCGCGTCACCTGCGGCCAATGTTCGTAGTAGCGTCGCCAGGTGCCGGTCATCTGTTCCGCGCGTTCGGGAGGCATGAAGCGCGTGAAGACCGTGCGCATGGCCATCTTCTCGGCAATCGCCGTGATGTGCGGCAACGATGCCGTCATCCATGGAACCGGCCACACCCCGTCCGGCGCGAACAAGCGCTGCATGTCGATGCACAAATGGACCGCCGACGGCGGTAGCGGTCCGAATTTCAGGCCGCTGGCTATCGGGAGACTCTTTTACGCACGGCCTTGCGGGCGCCTTTGCGGGCGGCGGCCTTACGGACCGCTTTCTTGGCGGCGCGCTTCTTCGCGGCTTTCTTCGCGCCCTTGCGCGCCGGCGCCTTGTTGGTCTTCTTGCCGCGGCCGGAGCCGCTCTTCTTGCCGCCGCCATCCATGGCGTTCACCGTCGCCCAGGCGCGGGACTCGGCTTCCTTATGGCTCACGCCCTGCTTCTCGTAACCTTCTTCGATGTGTTCGGCTTGGCGCTTCTGTTTGTTCGAATAGCTGGATTTATCGCCGCGGGGCATGGGGACTCCTGAGTTGGTGATGCAGCAAGCCCAACGATTTCTCACCCTGGAAGTTCCAATGTTTGCAGGCCTTTGCCCCTCTCCCTTGACTCTGGAATTTATAAGAACAAAAATAGAACAAATCAGAGGGTCAAAAATGGACGCATGTCATGGAAATCGGCAGAAAAACTGCCGTTCTCAAGGACTTAAGGGAACATATCCAACGCCTTGAACGGTTCGAGGGTCGGGCGCACCGGAGCGCCGTCAAAGCGCTGCCGTTCGGCATTCCCGCTCTGGATGGCCTGTGGCCCGAAGGCGGGTTGCCAACATCGGCCCTGCATGAAGTGAACAGCGTGAGCGCGGCGGGATTCGCGGCCGCGAGCGCCTTTGCCGCCGCCGGCGCCGGACGTCTTGGAAAACACGTTTTGTGGTGCACGACCGCGCCGGACTTCCATGCGCCCGGCCTCGTACAAATGGGTCTTCCGGTCTCACGCCTCATCGTGGTGCGCGCGCGGTCGGAAAAAGAGGTGCTGGCGGTGATGGAAGAGGCGCTGCGTCATGCCTCCCTCGGGTGCGTGATCGGTGAGACCCCGCGTCTAACGCTGACGACCAGCCGGCGCCTGGCGCTCGCGGCCGAAAACGGCGCAACCATGGCCTTCATACTGCGAAGACGGCGCAAAGACAGCGCGCTTGAACCCATCGCCGCGGCGAGCCGCTGGCGGATCGGCGCGGCGCCGTCCTCCCCTCACCCAATCCCGCAATCGGGGCGAGGCCGTTGGACACTTGAATTGCTGCGCTCGCGCAGCGGAGCGACTGGATCTTGGAATGTGGAAGTCCCCGATGCGCAGGGTTATCTGCATCTTCCTTCCGCATTGGCCGATGGAAGCGCGATTACGCCGTTTGATCGGCAAAGCGAACGCCGCGCTGGTTGATAAACCGATCGTCATCGCTAATCTGGAGGACCAACAACGGATCGTGCTGGCGGTGAATGCCGCGGCGGCTGCGGAGGGGATCACCCCCGGTCTCGCGCTTGCTCATGCGCGCGCAGTGCAGCCGAACGTCGTGGCGCTGCCCGCGCAACCGCTGGAGGACACATGCGCCCTGGAGCGGCTTGCCGTATGGTGCCTGCGTTACAGCCCCCTCGTCTCCGCCTCTTCTCCCGACAGCATATGGATCGACGCGACCGGCGCCACCCATCTGTTCGGCGGCGAGAAAAAGATGCTGGAAGCCATCCAGGATGCCATGGCGGAGCATGGGTTAACCGCACGCGTGGCTATGGCGGCAAGCCCCGGCGCGGCCTGGGCGCTGGCGCACTTCTGTCCTCAATCGGTTACGGTCTCAAGCGCCCCAGCGGATTTGAACCCGCTGCCGGTCATGGCGCTGCGCATCAGCCTCGCGACCGGGCGTAGCCTGTGGCGTGTGGGTCTCAAGACCATCGCCGATCTGCGGCACGTACCGCGCGCGGCCCTGCCCCGGCGATTTGGCAAAGACCTGCTGCTGCGGCTCGATCAGGCTCTGGGCCAAGCCCCGGAATCCATCGAGGCGGCATTGCCGCCGGCCGCAAAGCGCAAACGCCTCGTTTTCGCCGAACCGATCGGCACGGCGGACGATCTGAAGCGCATCATTGGTCTCCTGGCGCCACCGCTGTGCGCCGAACTGGAAAAAAGCCAGGAAGGGGCGCGCAAACTGGATCTCCTGTTTTTCCGCACGGATAACCGCGTGGAAACCATCCGCCTCGCCCTCGCCCGACCGTCGCGCAATCCCACGCATTTCATCAAGCTATTGAGCGACAAGGTCGAAACGGTGGATCCCGGGTTCGGTATTGATACCGCCGTGCTGACCGCGTGGCGCACGGAGCCTCTATTTCCCCGCCAGATCGATGTCGACAGCGGCGTGGGCGGCGTCGGCGATATCTCTGATCTGGTAGACTCACTGGCCAATCAAGTAGGCGCGCGCAATGTCTATTGTGTCGCGTCGCATGCCAGCGACATCCCGGAACGGGCCATGAGGCCGGCCGATCCAGCGGGCACGCCTTCGGCGTCGTGGCCCGCCAATTTGCCGCGCCCCGTGAGGCTGTTTTCTCCGCCGGAACCGGTGGAAGTCATGGCGATGATGCCGGACCATCCGCCCGCGCGATTCACCTGGCGCGGTGAAGCCCGGCTGATCGCTCACGCCGATGGCCCGGAACGTGTTTTCGGCGAGTGGTGGCAAGACATCCGCGAATTCGCCGAGGTGCGCGACTACTTCCGCGTCGAAGACGCGCAAGGTGAACGCTTCTGGCTCTATCGCGATAACCGGCTCACGGCGGACAATACGCACCGCTGGTACGTACACGGCGTGTTCGCATGAGCTACGTCGATCTCCAGGTCACCACCAATTACTCCTTCCTGCGCGGCGCGTCCTTCCCACGCGAGATGGTGGCGGCCGCAAAACTCCTGGGTCATGAAACAGTGGCGATCACCGACCGCAACACCCTGGCCGGTATCGTCAAAGCCTATGATGCCGCCAAACAGGCGGGCATCGAATTGGTCACCGGCTGTCGTCTGGATCTCATGAGCGGCGAAAGTCTCCTGTGTTATCCGCAAGACCGCGCGGCCTACAGCCGGCTGGTGCGGCTTCTCACCATGGGCAAAAGGCGCGCGGAAAAGGGCCAATGTCATCTCACTTACGAAGATGTGGTGGAATACGGCGAGGGCCAGCTTTTTATCGCGCTCGG
The DNA here is from genome assembly GCA_041913245.1 of Rhodospirillaceae bacterium. Lineage (GTDB taxonomy): Bacteria > Pseudomonadota > Alphaproteobacteria > Rhodospirillales > Rhodospirillaceae > SHVO01. The sequence goes on from JAYSFT010000002.1 coordinate 54,275, forward strand.
GGACTATGCGAACAAAGCCTTGCGCGGACTGCTTCAGAAGCTGCGCAGCGATTTTCGCGGCCGGTCGTACATGGCCCTCACGCGCCGTTTCCGCCCAAACGAAGTTCAGCGCCTGTCCGATCTCGCCGCCCTCGCGGCCGCCTGCCGGATGCAAACCGTGGTCACCAACGATATCCTCTATCATGCGCCCGACCGACGCATGCTGCAGGATGTCGTCACCTGCATTCGATTAGGCCGGTCGATCGATGAACTTGGCCATGAACGCGAATGGTCTGCCGACCGCTTCTTCAAATCCCCGGCGGAAATGGCGCGGCTTTTCAAGCTTCATCCCGAAGCGGTGGAACGCACGGTCGAGATTGCCGCGCGCTGCACTTTCTCCCTGGATCAACTGAAGTATCAATATCCGGATGAAAACCTATTTCCCGGCCTCACGGCTCAGGAAGGGTTGGAACGCGAAACATGGAAAGGCGCGGCATTCCGGTATCCCGGCGGCATACCGGGCAACGCCGAAGAGAAGGTCAGGCACGAGCTGAAGATCATCGCTGAATTAAAGTATGCGCCTTATTTCCTGACGGTATGGCGCATCGTACAGTACGCGCGCTCCATTGGCATCCTCTGCCAGGGACGCGGCAGCGCCGCTAATTCGGCGGTGTGTTACTGTCTGGGAATCACCGAGATCAACCCGATGGAGCGCACATTGCTATTTGAGCGCTTCGTCAGCGCCAGTCGCAACGAACCGCCGGATATCGACGTGGATTTCGAGCACGAGCGGCGCGAAGAGGTGATCCAGTGGATCTACAAGACCTATGGCCGCGAGCGCGCCGCTCTCACGGCCACGGTGATCCATTACCGGTCGCGCCGTGCCGTACGCGAGGTCGCGAAAGCCTTAGGTCTCCCGGAAGATACTGCTGCGGTTCTGGCAAAATCCGTCTGGGGCTGGAGTGAGGAAGGGATTCCAGAGTCCCAGGCCCGCAACCTGGGCCTCGATCCCATGGACTTGCGCCTTAAGCTCCTTCTTCAGCTGTCGAAGGAAATCACGGGGTTCCCGCGCCACCTGTCGCAGCATCCGGGCGGCTTTGTGATCACCCAGGAACGGCTGGACGATCTGGTCCCGATCGAGAACGCCACGATGGAAGATCGGACCGTGATCGAGTGGGACAAGGACGACATCGAAGTCCTATCCATGATGAAGGTAGACGTGCTTGGCCTCGGAATGCTCGGCTGCCTGCGGCGCGCCTTCGATCTTCTAAGTGAGCACAAGGGACTTCATTACACGGTCGATACGCTGCCGAAAGAGGACCCGGCGGTTTACGACATGTTGTGCGAGGCCGACAGCATCGGCGTGTTCCAGGTGGAGAGCCGCGCGCAGATGAGCATGTTGCCGCGCCTGCGCCCGCGCGATCTCAATGACCTGGTGATCGAGGTGGCGATCGTGCGCCCCGGCCCCATTCAAGGAGACATGGTGCATCCCTACTTGCGGCGGCGTGAAGGCAAAGAAAAGGCCCATTACCACAAAGAGGAGTTGCGCGAGGTCCTCAAAAGTACGTTGGGCGTCCCCCTGTTTCAGGAACAGGCCATGCAGATCGCTATCGTGGCCGCGGGATTCACGGCAAATGAAGCCGATCTGCTGCGGCGCGCGATGGCCACTTTCCGCAACGATGGCAATCTCAAAGTCTTCAGTGAGAAATTCGTCAACGGCATGGTGGCGAATGGATATCCCATCGATTTCGCCAAACGCTGCTTCAGGCAGATCGAAGGGTTCGGGACCTATGGTTTTCCGGAAAGCCACGCCGCGTCCTTCGCGCTCCTGGTCTACGCCTCCGCCTACATCAAATGCCGCCATCCGGAAGTATTTTTGTGCGCGATCTTGAATGCACAGCCGATGGGCTTCTATGCGCCTGCGCAATTGATCCGCGACGCCGTCGACCATGACGTGAAAGTGTTGGCCATCGACATCAACGCGAGTCGCTGGGACTGTACATTGGAATGGCAGGAGCAGGACATATTCGCCGTGCGCCTGGGTTTTCGCATGGTTCCGGGCGCCGCCAATAAGGTGATCGCGAAAATCCCTTGCCCCGAGCCTCCTTACGAGACGATCGAGGATGTTTGGCGCCGCACCGGCGCGCCGGCGGCGCAACTGGAGAAGCTTGCGGAAGCCGATGTTTTCGCGAGCTTAGGCTACAATCGCCGTGAAGCGCTGTGGATCGTCAAATCCTTGAGTGACAAGCCGCTTCCATTGTTCATCGCGGCCGACCGAGCGGAAGGCTTAGACCGCCCGGAAATCGTGGAAGAGCAGGTGGCCTTGCGCACGCTGACAGCCGCGGGAGAAGTCGTGGAAGACTATGCGACCATGGCCTTTTCTCTACGCGCGCATCCGTTATCGCTTGTGCGCGGCGAGCTCACGCGCCAGCGATGGAAATCGATGGCGGACCTGAGACGCCTCAAGGACGGCGACCGCGTCAGGATCGCAGGACTGGTTCTTGTCCGTCAGCGTCCCGGGACCGCGAGCGGGATCGTGTTTATCACCCTCGAGGATGAAACCGGCGTCGGGAATTTGGTGGTCTGGTCGACGATCTTCGACAAATACCGCAGCACGATCATGACCGCCGACATCCTGGCCTGCGTCGGCCGTGTCCAGCGCGAGGGCGAGATCATCCATGTGGTCGCCGACAGCCTTTACAGCCTCAATGACCTGCTCACCAGCGTCAGCAAGGACGGCACGAACGTCGACATTGCGCAGCGTGGCACCTATGGAACGCTCATCGCCGATCCCAGCGAGATGCGGTTTTACAGCCATGACTTCCACTAAGCCTTGAGCTGTCGCCCCAAGAACTTCAGGTCCTTCACGAACTGTTTATAGGCGCCCGCCTTGGCTATTTTATCCGGGATACGCAGAAGCGAAGACGGGTGCACAGTCACGATCGCTTTGGCTCCGCTTTCAAGAGGAATCGCCTGGCCCCGCAATTTCGCGATGCCCCCAGGCTTTCCGAACACGGCCGTGACCGCCGTGGCGCCCAGGACCAATACGAATTTCGGCCGAATAAGCTCCAGCTCGCGCTTGAGCCACGGATAGCAGGCCTTGATCTCTGTCGTACCTGGCTTGGAGTGGATGCGCCGCTTACCGCGCCGCTCGAATTTGAAATGCTTTACCGCGTTCGTGACATACATCCTGTCGATATCAAGACCGGCTTCCTTCATCGCCTTGCGGAGGATGCCGCCGGCGGGACCGACGAAGGGCTTGCCGGCGACGTCTTCCTTGTCGCCGGGCTGCTCGCCGACGATCACGACCCTCGCGCGCGCAGGCCCCTGACCGAAGACCGTCTGCGTCGCATTCCTCCATAAAGGGCAAGCCCGGCAAACCGCGGCCGCCGCACGCTCCGCCTCGACATTCTCAAGCCGCGGAAGGAGAGCGTCGCGATCCACGCGCGTCAGCGGCCGGAGCACGGTTAAAGCGCCATCAAAGTCTTGATGGTCTTCTCGGTGATGCTTTGCTTCACGCCGAACATTGCTTTCCACGGGTCCTTGAAACGTCTCATGACGCGGAGGATCACCTTCTCCATGGTAAAATCTTGCGGTTTGGCGCCGCCATCCAATTCAGTCCATGTCAAAGGCGTCGCGATAAGCGCACCGGGCCGCGCGCGGGTCGAATACGGCGCGATCACGGTGGAACCACGTCCATTGCGCAGATAATCGACGAATATTTTTCCCTCGCGCTTTTTCTTGGACATGTTGATCAAATACATATCAGGGTCCGTCGCGGCGAATTTGTCGGCCACCATGCGCGTGAATTCCTTCACCGCCTCCCATTCTAGGAGCGGCTTGAAGGGGGCCACCACATGCAGCCCCTTGCCGCCGGTTGTCTTCACGAAGCTCTCGAGCCCGAGATTTTTAAGGAAAGCGCGCATGTCGACGGCAGCTTTCACCACCTTGGGCCATTTTACCGCCGCGTCCGGATCGAAGTCGAAGACAACCATGTCGGGCTGCTCGAGTTTCTTGTAGCGCGAACCCCAGCAATGGATTTCAAGAACACCGCGCTGGACGAGCGACACAAGACCTTCAACGGAATTGATCAGAAGAACCGCACCCTTATGTCCACCGCCCTGCGGCACCTCGCGGATCGCGTCAGGCAGACTGGCGCCCGCGTGTTTCTGGAAAAAGCAGGCGGGGCCGACGCCGTCCGGACAACGCACGAGCGCGAGCGGCCGGTCGGAAACATGGGGCAGCATGGCGCCACCGATGGCCTCGTAATATTGGGCGACCTGGAGCTTGGTGATTTTCTTGTCGGGGAAGACCGTACGTTCGGGATGGGAGATGCCGATGCCGAGTACTTTGGGACGCATTTCCGCGTCCTTTTTTGCAGCGGCCGTCCGGTGCATGGCCTTCTTCGCGGGTGTCTTGGCGATTGCTGTTTCCACGGTTTCCACCTTCTCTGGTTTAACGTCCTGGGGCGCCTTGTCTTCGCGCAGACCTTGAAAAGCGGCATGACGGAGAATGTGATCTTCCGTCCATGCTCCGAACTCAACCTCCGCAACCAGCTTGGGTTCGACCCAGACCGAGCCATGGCGCACGTCACGAGGGACCTCCTCAAACGGCGGATCACCGCGTTCGAGTTTAGAAAGCTTGCGGAAGAGCCCGGCCGCCATGGCATTGGTGTATCCCGTGCCCACCTTTCCGACATAGACAAAGCGGCCGCTCACATACTCGCCCATGAGAAGCGCGCCGATGGACGCCTTCGAAACCGTCGACGGGATAAAGCCGCCGATGACGAATTCCTGCCGCTCGACCACCTTGATCTTGACCCAGCTTCGCGCCCGGCCGGACGCATAGGGTGCGTCAGTTTGCTTTGAAATGATGCCTTCCACCTTCATGCTCGCCGCGGCCTTGAAGAAACGAGGGCCATCGCCCAGTTGGTGGCCGCTGTAGAGCAGTCGGTGGGACTTGCCGGCTGCGAGAAGCGCGCGCAGGCGTTCCTTGCGTTCGATCAGCGGCCGGTTCCGCAGATCCTCGTTATCAATGAATAGGAGATCGAAGACATAGAAAACGAGTCGGCCCTTCCCGGTCGTGAACCAATTCTGAAGGGCGGAAAAGTCGCTAATTCCCTCGTCGCCGATGACGACCGCTTCACCGTCGAGATAGGCATTGCGCACGCTTAGGCCGCGAAATTCGGTGAGGAGAGGTTCAAACTTCTCCGTCCAGTCATGGTCCCGCCGCGTCAACAGCCGCACATCTCCGCCTTCGAGGCGCGCATGGAGGCGATAGCCATCGAACTTGATTTCATGAAGCCAGCCGTCACCGGCCGGCGGCTGGTCGACGCGGGTGGTGAGTTGCGGTTCTATGAACCGCGGCGGCGCTTTAGAGTTTTTTTTTGAGCCTTTTTGGCCGGAACCTTCTTGGCTGCGGCTTTCTTTGGCGCCGCGCATCCGGGCATCTTGTCGGCCTTCCTGGCACGATCGGAGATCCAGACGTCCCTGGTACTTTCGGCGATATGCGCCATATCGCGCCCGCTTTTTACACTGGTATCCCGCGCAAGCAGCGCGTCCGGTTCGCCCGGCATCGCGTAGTCGTCCTTGTCCTTGATGAGGAGCCATGCGGGATTACGCTCCTTCGGCTTGGGTTTCATGCGCACGAGCACCCATTGCCCGCGCATCCTGGCGCCATTGAGCGTGAACTTCATGCGGCCGGCGCGGTACATCTCCCGCTCGTCACCGATAGGCTCCCAGCTACCGCGATCCCACAGCATCACGGTCCCACCACCGTACTGACCCTTCGGAATGATGCCTTCAAAGCCCCCATAAGCCAGCGGATGGTCTTCGGTCTGCATGGCCAGGCGCTTCACCGCAGGATCGACGCTCGGCCCCTTCGCGACCGCCCAACTGCGTAACACGCCGTCCATCTCAAGGCGAAAGTCGTAATGCAGATGACTGGCCGCGTGCTTCTGCACGACGAACGAATGACCTTTCTCACGCGTCCGCTCTCGCCCGCTGGGCTCCGCGGTCAGGGTGAAGTCGCGCATGCGCTGATATTTTTTGAGCGCCGTGGCGGCGGATTTACGCCGCGACTTCGGCACGGACCTGATTCTGCCCGCCATTACGAATCCGCATTACTGCTGCTTCGCGGCGAATACCGCGAACCGGGGACATAACGAACTCTACGGGTGTTGGTTCCAGCTAGCTCCGCCCGGGATCGTCGCAAAGCTCGACGACTTCCCTCAGGGCGCCCTGCAAGGTCTTTACACTGGGCGGCTTTTCAACGGGCCAGGACAAGTCGATGTCGGCGTACTGACGCTGGGCGAACTGGCGGATTGTGCCGGTATCGAGGCCCGAGGCGGCGCGCTGCACACGTTCTTCGGACCAGATTCGCCGGATCGCGTTGGGCAATGGTCCGGCGGGCGCCGTGCCGCTGATGTAATCACTCACCAGACCGTGAATTTTGGCCAGAAACGCCTGTGCTGCCTCGTCGCGATCCATACCTGCACCCCAATCTGTTGCGACTCGCAATTATATGCCGGCCGCGCCCTTGGAAGCAACATTTGAGGTCGCCTCCACGTTGCATGAGGGTACGTCGACTCTGCGAGGACCTCCATGACCACCAATGTCGTTCTGATTCAGCCGCTTGTCGCGCTTATTGCGGGAATCCTGATCCTGATCGTTCCACGACTGCTGAACTATGTCGTGGCGATCTACCTGATCATTATTGGGGTTCTCGGCCTCGCAGCCGGCTGGAGCTGACTACTTCGCCGCCTCGATTACGGCGAGCACCGTGCCCTCGACCGCTTGACCACCTTCGGACGCGTTGAGGGATGCCACCTCGCCATCGAACGGCGCGGTAAGCGTGTGCTCCATCTTCATCGCTTCGAGGATGAGCAACGCCTGTCCCTTGGTGACCGTATCACCGATCTTCACCTTGACCGAGATCACCTTGCCCGGCATCGGCGAAACGATCGAGCCGCTGCCCGCGTCGCCGCCGTCGGTGGCATGCATGGTCGCGAGCGAGAATGCGAAGGCGTCGCCGCCGTCGAAAACCACCATGTCGTCGCCGACCATGCGCCCGTGCAGCGTGGGCTGGCGGGATTCGACTTCCACGTCATAGGTATTTGCGCCCGCACGCAGGCGGACCTGTGTATGCGGCCGGCCGGCGACGCGGAAGCCTTGCAGGCGCGACCATGGCGAGGCGGCGTCCGCTCCAGGATTGGCCGCGATGCGGGTACGCGCGGCCGCTTGGAGCACGGAGGAGGACGGTTCGGTCTTGGGCACCAGGCGCTCAAGGCGCTGTTCGATGAACGCCGTATCGATCTTGCCGGCGATGAAATCCTCGTCCGCGAGCGCGCGGCGCAGGAACCCCGCGTTGGTGCGCACCGGCCAGACTTCGACCTCGCCGCAGGCCGCGCCCAGACGCGCGGCGGCTTCGGCGCGCGTGGGACCTGACGCGATGACCTTGGCGATCATCGGATCGTAGAACGGACTGACTTCGCCGCCCTCTTCGACGGCGCTATCGACGCGCACATTTGTAGGCATGCGGAAGTGCGTGAGCGGGCCGGTGGACGGCAGGAAGCCGGTGGCCGGATTTTCCGCGTACAACCGCGCTTCCATGGCGTGGCCGGTGATCTTGAGCTCGCTCTGCTTGAGCGGCAGCGGTTCACCCGAGGCGACGCGGAGCTGCCACTCGACGAGGTCCTGACCGGTGATGGTTTCCGTGACCGGATGCTCGACCTGGAGGCGGGTATTCATTTCCATGAACCAAATCCGATCCGCGCGCAGGCCTTCGGAGGCGTCGGCGATGAATTCCACCGTGCCGGCGCCTTCATACTTGATGGCCTTGGCGGCCTTCACGGCGGCGTCGCACACAACGGCGCGGGTCTTTTCGTCCATGCCCGGCGCCGGCGCTTCCTCGATCACCTTCTGATGACGGCGCTGGAGCGAGCAATCACGCTCGAACAGATGCACCGCGTTGCCGTGCTGGTCGGCGAAGACCTGCACTTCGATGTGACGCGGACGGGTGACGTATTTTTCGATCAGCACGCGGTCGTCGCCGAAGGAGGCGGCAGCTTCACGTTTAGCGGACGCAAGAGCGGCCGAGAATTCGGAGGCCGCATTCACGCGGCGCATGCCCTTACCACCACCGCCGGCGACGGCTTTGATGAGCACGGGATAGCCGATGCGGTCGGCTTCGGATTGCAATCTCGATTCGCTCTGGTCGTCCCCGAGATAGCCCGGCGTGACGGGCACGCCGGCGTCGGTCATGAGCTTCTTGGCGGCATCCTTGAGACCCATGGCCAGGATCGAAGACGCGGGCGGCCCCACCCAGATCAAGCCCGCGGCCTTCACAGCGTCGGCGAACTTCGCATTTTCGGACAGGAAGCCATAACCAGGGTGAATCGCTTCAGCGTCGGCGGCCTTCGCGGCGTCGAGGATTTTCTGCTGGACGAGATAGCTTTCGCGGGCCGGCGGCGGACCGATGTGTACGGCGGCATCGGCCTCACGCACATGCAACGCGTTGGCATCGGCATCGGAGTAGACCGCAACGGTACGTACGCCCAAACGGCGCGCGGTGCGAATGACACGGCGGGCGATTTCCCCGCGGTTGGCGATAAGCAGAGAACGCAGCATGGTCATTACATCCTGAAGACGCCGAAGGTGGTCTTCGGGATCGGCGCGTTGAGACTGGCGCTGATGGCGAGGCCGAGCACATCGCGGGTTTGCGCGGGATCGATGATGCCGTCGTCCCACAGACGCGCGCTGGCAAAGTAAGGATTGCCCTCCGCTTCATAGCGCTCGCGGATCGGCGTTTTGAAGGCTTCCTCGTCGGCGGCGGGCCAGGTCTCGCCCTTGGCCTCCATGGCGTCGCGGCGAATAGTGGCGAGCACACTCGCGGCCTGCTCGCCGCCCATCACCGAGATGCGGCTGTTTGGCCAGGTGAAAAGCATTCGCGGGCTATAGGCGCGTCCGCACATGCCGTAGTTGCCGGCCCCGAACGAACCACCGATCAGTACGGTGAACTTGGGCACCTGCGCGCAGGCAACGGCCGTTACGAGCTTGGCGCCGTCTTTGGCGATGCCGCCCGCTTCGTACTTACCACCCACCATGAAACCGGAGATATTCTGCAAGAACAGGAGCGGAATACCACGTTTACAGGCGAGTTCGATGAAATGCGCGCCTTTGAGCGCGCTTTCGGAGAACAGCACGCCGTTGTTGGCGAGAATGGCGACGGGCTGGCCCCAGATATGGGCGAAGCCGCAAACCAGCGTCGTGCCGTACAGCGCCTTGAACTCATCGAATTCGGAGCCGTCCACGATGCGGGCGATGACTTCACGCACATCGTAAGGCGCGCGCACATCCGTCGGAACCACCCCATAGAGTTCGGCCGGATCGTAGGCCGGCGGCTTGGGATCGCGAAGATCCATATCGACCTTCTTGACCGAATTCAGGTTGGCGACGATGGAGCGCACGATCTGGAGCGCGTGTTCATCGTTATTGGCGACGTGGTCGACCACGCCCGACTTACGGCCGTGCGTATCGGCGCCGCCCAACTCTTCGGCGGAGATCACTTCGCCGGTTGCCGCCTTCACCAGCGGCGGACCGCCGAGAAAGATGGTGCCCTGGTTGCGCACGATGACTGTTTCGTCGCTCATAGCCGGCACGTAGGCCCCGCCGGCTGTACACGAGCCCATAACGCAGGCGATCTGCGGGATGTCCTGCGCGCTCATATTGGCCTGGTTGAAAAAAATGCGCCCGAAGTGTTCGCGGTCCGGGAAAACTTCCGCCTGGTGCGGCAGGTTGGCGCCGCCGCTGTCCACGAGATAGACGCAAGGCAGGCGGTTCTGCTGAGCGATTTCCTGCGCGCGCAAGTGCTTCTTCACGGTCAGAGGAAAGTAGGCGCCGCCCTTCACGGTCGGGTCATTGGCGACGATCAGAACCTCACGGCCCGAGACGCGGCCGACGCCGCACACCATGCCGGCGGCGGGTGCGTCGTCGTTGTACATGCCGAACGCGGCAAGCGCACCGACTTCCAGAAACGGTGAACCGGGATCGAGAAGCTGACCGATACGGTCACGCACCAGAAGTTTTTTGCGCCCAACGTGGCGCTTGCGCTGGTCTTCGGGACCGCCGAGGCCGGCTTTGGCCGTGCGTTCGCGCAGCTCATCGACGAGCGCGCGGTTATGGGCGGCGTTCTTCTGGAACTGCTCGCTCTGCGGATTGATCTGAGACTGAAGTTTCGGCACCGGCGGTTCCCCTCTTCCGCTTCTTATTATTGATTGGACGGCCAACCGCCGATGAGCTCGCGTCCGATCAGGAAGCGGCGGATTTCATTGGTGCCGGCGCCGATGTCATAGAGCTTTGCGTCGCGCAGGCAGCGTTCCACCGGCCAATCCTTGGTGTAGCCGGCTCCGCCCAGCGCCTGGATGGCTTCGAGAGAAACCTTCACGGCATTTTCGGAGGCAAGCAGGATCGCACCGGCGGCATCCTGGCGGGTCGTCTTGCCCGCATCGCAGGCTTTGGCGACGGAATAGACGTAAGCACGGGCCGAATTGAAGGCGACGTACATGTCGGCGACCTTGGCCTGGATCAGCTGGAACGAGCCGACGGGGCGGCCGAACTGACTGCGCTCGCGCACGTACGGCAGCACAATGTCCAGGCATTTCTGCATGATGCCCAGCGGACCGCCGGCGAGCACGGCGCGTTCATAGTCGAGGCCGCTCATGAGTACTTCGACACCACGATTGAGCGGGCCCATGACATTTTCTTCCGGAACCTCGCAATCCTCGAACACCAACTCGCCGGTATCGGAGCCGCGCATCCCCATCTTGTCGAGCTTCTGCGAACACTTGAAACCCTTGAAGCCCTTCTCGATCAGGAAGGCGGTGATCCCGCGGCTCTCCTTGTCGGGCTCGGTCTTCGCGTAAACCACCAGCGTATCCGCGTGCGGCGCATTGGTGATCCAGAATTTGGTGCCGTTGAGGATGTAGCGGTCGCCCTTCTTCACGGCGCGCAGCTTCATGCTAACCACGTCAGACCCCGCGCCGGCCTCGCTCATGGCCAGCGCGCCCACATGCTCGCCGGAGATCAGCTTGGGAAGATACTTCTTCTTCTGCTCCTCGTTGCCCCAGCGGCGTAGCTGATTGACGCACAGGTTGGAATGCGCGCCGTAGGACAAACCGATGGAGGCGCTTTCGCGGCTGACCTCTTCCATCGCCACGACATGTTCGAGATAGCCGAGGCCTAAACCGCCGTCTTCCTCCGGAACCGTGATCCCATGAAGACCGAGATCGCCCATGGGCTTCCACAGATCGCGGGGAAAAGCGTTGTCGTGATCGATGCGCGCGGCGAGCGGGCCAATTTTATCGCTCGAGAAACGGCGCGCGGTTTCGCGAATGGCTTCGACCGTTTCGCCCAGATTGAAATCGAGAATAGGAGCCTCCCAGGGTTCGTTTTATTTTTGGTTGTCGCTATTTTGCAGAGGAGCCCGGGGCTTGAACAGGGAATTCCAGGCAAAGCACCCATGCGTTCAGGCGTTTCGCACTCGGGTGTGTCTATGCATAATTCATGCGAACGGGACCAGGGAAATGAATCCGGCACGACTGTATTTTTCGACCGGTTGGTCGGTAAATGAAAGGGAAATCATATATGACGACGATCATTGGCCTTTCGGGGAGCCTGCGCAAAGCCTCGTTCAACGCGGGCCTGTTGCGCGCCGCGAAAGACGTGGCCCCTGTGGGCGTCAATCTTCAGATCGAGAGCATTCGCGGCATCCCCCTTTATGACGGCGACGAAGAAGCCACCCATGGGCTCCCCGAGACCGTAAAAGCGCTCAAGGACAAGATCGCCGCGGCGCACGGGCTGCTGATCGTCACGCCCGAGTACAACAACTCGATGCCCGGCGTCTTCAAGAACGCCATCGATTGGCTGACGCGCCCGGCGAACGACGTGAAACGTGTATTCGGCGGTAAACGCGTCGGCCTGATCGGCGCGACGCCCAGCGGCTGGGGCACCCTGCTGTCGCAGGCATCCTGGCTGATCGTGCTGCGTCACATCGGCGCGCAGCATTGGAGCGGCGGTCGTCTTGCGCTGTCGAAAGCGGGGGATATTTTCGATGCCGACGGCACTCTGAAGGACGAGGCCGCCAGAGCGCAGCTTAAGACTTACATGGAAGGATTCGCGGGCTTCCTGCAATCTAAGTCATAAAACCGACGTTCGGATTCGCGAAGCGTCCGATATTCGGGAAGATCTGGGGCAATGCCGCGTCCGCCACGCCGAACCAGCGGGCGAAAGTGGCCCCGAACTGATCGAGGGATGTGGTTGGGATAAGGACGCCGCGCGTGTTGGCGTCGTCGGGCCCGCCGAGCGAAAGGGCCGGAAAAGGGTTAACGATGTCCTAATCGAGCGTGCGCCGGTAGCGCTTGAGAGCCAGCGTCGCCACGACGGCAAGGATGATTGCGAGTGGCAACAGGTTCATCCAAATGTCTGTGAATCCACCGCCTTTGAGCATCACGCCGCGGACCGCGCGCAGGAAGTGGGTGTTCGGCAAAATTTCCCCAACGACCTGCGCCCAGCCGGGCATGGCGTAGAACGGAAACATGAAGCCCGAAAGGAGAATCGAGGGCAGGAACATGAAGAACGTCATCTGCATCGCCTGCATCTGCGAGCGCGCAATTGTCGAGAAGAGAAAACCGATCGAAAGGTTGACCAGGATGAAGAGCGAAACGGCCGCCAGAAACGCCAGCGGATTGCCCGCGAACGGGACATTGAACAGGAGATAAGCGCCGAGCAGCATGACGCTCACCTGAATAAAGCCGACAAAAATATAAGGCGTTATCTTGCCCACCATGACCTCAAGCGGGCGGGCGGGCGTTGCGAGCAGCGTTTCCAGCGTGCCGCGTTCGGTTTCGCGTGTGATGGCGATCGCCGTCATCATCACCATGGTCATGGTGAGAATGACGCCAAGCAGGCCCGGCACGATGTTCACGGCGGTGCGGCTGGCCGCGTTATAGCGGCGATGAACGACGGTTTCGACCGGCGGCGCATGGAGCAGGCTGTAGGGCTTTAAGGCTTGCTGCACGATCTGTTGGATCGCGCCCGTCCCTGCCCCGGCCGCCACAGGATCCGACGCGTCCGCGTCCAGAAGAAGTTGCGGCTGATCGCCGCGCGCCAAATCGCGCTCGAAATTCGGGGGAATCGTGAGCACAAAAATTGTCTCACCGTTCTTCAGCGCGGTCTCACCCTCCCCTCGAATCACGCTGCCCTTGACATCGAAGTAAAGCGAATTCTCCATGGCGTGAATGATCGCGCGGCTGGCGGGACCGGCATCGCCCATCTCCACAAGTGTGGGCAAATGGCGCGGATCGGTGTTGATCGCGTAGCCGAACAGCAACAACTGCATGATCGGGATGCCCACCATCATGGCGAAAGTGAGCCGGTCGCGGCGCATCTGCACGAACTCCTTGGCGAGTACGGCCTTCACGCGCGCGAGGGAGAAGCGGTCGGAGTTCATTTGAAATTGTCCTCCGCGCCGCCCATCAAATATATGAAAGCCTCCTCGAGACCCGTCTTCGCCGGCACGACATCAAGTCCCGGCTGGCCGCGCAGCGGCGCGACCGCGCGATCAAGGGCCTCTTTGTCCCGGCCGCTGACGTGCAACGCCGCGCCGAAGCGCGCGACCTGCTCTACACCCGGTGTTTTCTTCAAGCGCCCGTAGAGTTCATGCAGTTCACGCCCCTCAATACGCCAAGTATTGAGATTTACCTCTTTCGAGATGTCGGCGGCCGCGGCATCGATCAATTTGCGGCCGTACGCCATGAAGGCGATGTAATCGCACTGTACGGCTTCATCCATGTAGTGCGTGGAGACAAGCACCGAGACGCCCTTATCGGCGCGGCCCCTGATCCTTTCCCAGAAATCGCGGCGCGCCTTGGGATCGACGCCCGCGGTCGGTTCGTCGAGCAGGAGAAGCCGGGGTTCATGCAGTGACGCCGCGGCAAGCGCAAGGCGCTGCTTCCACCCGCCCGACATCTGTCCCGCGAGCTGGTCCGCGCGCCGGGTCATCTCATATTCCGCCAGCGCCGCGTTGACGACGCCGCGCACATCCGGAAGATCGTGCAGGCGCGCGACGAAGGTGAGGTTCTCCCGCGCCGTCATGTCTTCATACAGCGAGAAGCGCTGGGTCATGTAGCCGACGCGCATCTTGATCGCGCGGCTTTCCGTGATGATGTCGTAACCTAACGCGGTACCGCCGCCGCCGTCAGGATTGAGCAAACCGCAGAGCATACGGATCGTCGTCGTCTTGCCGGACCCGTTCGGGCCAAGGAATCCATAAATGGCACCCTTGGGAACCTGAATCGAGAAATTGTCGACGACGCGTTTGTCGCCGAATTTCTTGGTCAACCCCTGAACGTCGATGACGTTCTCAGTTGCCACGGCCCGCCTCGCGACGTTTGAGCTCACCTCGGAGCGGTGTGCCGGGCGGCGGGACAAAGCCGGTGAAGCGCGCTTCGGCGCGATACACCAGACGCGTACGCTCGGCATCCGAATAGATGATGGGTGGGGTGAATTCGGCCTCGTCGGCCACAGAGACGATTTCAGCCGCGGTCTGCGCCGCGCATCCATCACATGCGATGCTTACTTGCGTACCGACGATCACCTGCGACAAAGCCGGTTCCGGGATGAACAGGACCGCGATCACACGGCCATCGGGGAGGAAACGTACGGCCGGCGCCGTCGGCCCTGCGACATCGCCCGCGTAGCGGAGAATGCGTTCGACGCGACCGGCCGCGGGCGCCGCGACTGTCCGGCGGCGCAACGCGTCTTCGGCCATTTTGACCTGCTGCTCGGCTTCCTCCGCGCTCGCCGCCAGCGCCTTGATCTGGTTTTCACGCGCCGGGAGTTCGGCAAGAGTCACGCGTTGCCGTGCTTCGGAGACGCGCGCATCCGCCGTCTCGGAGGCGGCGACGGCTTCATCCAGGCGCGCGCGGGGAATCACGCCCGTCGCGGCAAGTTCCTGCGCGCGGGCTCGATCCGCCCGAGCCCGCACCTGTGCGGCCCTTGCCTGTTCGAGTTGCTCGCGCGCGGCCGCGATCTCCGGGGTACGGCCGCCGGCAGCGGCATCGTCGAAACGCGCGCTGGCCGCCGACGCCCGCGCCCGCGCGGCTTCAAGCCCAAGCGTCTCGGAGACGGCATCTAGGCTGAACAAAGGCGCACCGGCCGCGACAGCGGCGCCTTCGGCGGCATTCATCTGTGCAATGCGGCCCGGCGTCTCCGGCGCGAGCATGACGAATTCCCCCTCGGCATAGCCATTGAGGGCGGTCGTGTCGTCCCCGCATCCGGTGAGTGCGAATAGGGCGATGACGGTCAGGATACGCTTCATGACGAAGCTCCGTTTTTCACTTTAAGGCCGTTGAGGATCATGTCGGCAGTCCTCGATCCGCGCGCCGGCGAAGCCGAGCTCGGAAAAAGCCGCCAACGCCGCATCAAGGATCTCGTCCGGCCACGATTCCGGGCGTCGCGTGCGTCTCATGGATCAACTCAAATAATGACTGACCGGTCAGTTATAATTTGACGGGCAGTGTCCCGCAAAAGCCATTTAACTTATTGAAATTAAATAAAATACGTCCTACGCGACCGCGCTTTGAAGCGCCGCCACCTGCTCAGGGGTCATGCCGGCGATTTGCGTCGGGGTGAAGGCCCCGATCTGCGCGGGGATCAGGGCATCGATTTGCATCAAGGTGAGTGCGTCGATGGCCGTGTCTGTCAACGCGGCGACCTGGGTGGTCGTGAGACCACTCAACTGACGCTCCGTGAGCGCGGCGATCTGGGCGGTGCCAAGGCTTTGAATCTGGGTCGCGGTCAACGCGCCGATCTGTCCTGAGCCCAGGGCCGCGAACTGCGCGGCGCTCAGTTCCGCGAGCTGGGTGACGGGAAGATTTGGAATCTGGGCGGTGGTGAGCGCGCCGATTTGCGCGGGAGCAAGAGCATCGAACTGGCCGGTCGTCATGGCGCGAAGTTGCAGGCGGCTGAAGGCGCCAATTTGATCGGCGCGCAACGCGGCGACCTGTGTCGTCGTCAGGGCGCCAACGGTGTCGGGAGCGAGTTCGGCGATCTGTGTCGCGGCCAGGCCGGAGAACTGCGCCGCCGTCATTTCAGTGATCTGCACCCCGTCAAGCGAGGCGAGAGCGGCCGGCGACAGCGCGGCCATCTGCGCCGCGGTCAGCACTTTGACCTGAGCGGGCGAAAGAGCGTCGATCTGCGCGCCGCCAAAGCCGGCGATCGCGGACGTGGAGAGCGCGCTGACGCGGCTGGTGACGATGGCGCCGATTTGTTCGGCGGTAAGACCGCCGGCCGCGGTTCCACTGATGGCACTCAACTGGCTCACGGTCAGCGCCGCCATATCTGCCGCGCTCAGGCCGGCAATTCCTGTCGCGGAAAGCGCGCCGATGTGTCCCGGCGTCAGGGCCGCGATCTGCGTGGTGACGAAAGATTCGATTTGCGCCGCGCTCAGGGCGCCAATCGCCGCCGCGCTCAGCGCGCCGATTTCGGTCGTATCAAGGCTCGCGAGCTGCGGCAGGGTCAAACTGGCGGCCGCATCGGCCGAAAGCGCAGTCATCTGTGTGGTCGTGAGCGCATCAATCTGACCCGTGCTAAGCGCCGAGATTTGGCTGCCGCTGAGGCCCGCGACCGCACCTGCGGACAAGGCTGCGATCTGCGTGGCGTTCAAAGCCGCGAGAACCGTCGCGCTCAACGCGCCGATGCTGGTGGACCTCAAACCGGAAATTTGCGTGGCCGTAAGCGCCGCGAACGCCTGCGGCGTCAAGCCGCCGATGAACGTGGTGGAAAGCGAACCGACCTGTGTGGCATTGAGCCCTGCGAACTGGGCCGGGGTCAGCGCGGCGATCTGGGCCGGAGTCAGGGTCGCGATCACGGTCGTGCTGAAACCGCCGATCTGCGCCGGCTTCAGCGCGGCCATTTGCGCCGGCGTCAGGGCGGCGATGGCCGTCTCCTTGAGGCCTGCGACCTGCCCCACGGAAAGCGCCGCGACCTGCGTTGTGCTAAGCGAGGAAATCTGCGTCACCGTCAGCGCGCCGGCCTGCGCCGGCGTCAACGCGGCAAGTTGCGCCGTCTTGAGCCCGGCGAGTTGCGTCACCGAAAGGCCCGTCACGGCGGCTTGCGAGAGCGCCGCCATCTGGCTGGCGGTCAACGCGCCGATCTGTTCGTTCGAAAGGCCGGCGATCTGTCCGCTCGAGAAGCCGCCGATCGAGGGGTTCGACAAGGCCGAGACCTGAGCCGGCGTGAGGCCGCTGAGTTGCGTCTCGCTGAGCCCGCCGATCGCGGCCGGGGACATCGCGAAGATTTGCGCCGGGGTCAATACGGCGAGTTGCCCCGCAGTCAACGCGCCGACACTGGTCGATGTCAGCCCCTGCACCTGCGCGACGCTGAAGGCCGCGATTTGCGTGCTGCTCAGCGCGGCGAGTTGTGCGGGAGAAAGAGCGCCGATTTGCGTAGCGTTGAGGGACGCGAGGCGCGAAGCTTCGAGCGACGCGAGTTCGGCAGGCGTCAGCGCCGCGATCTGCGAGGTAGTCATCCCAGCGACTTGAGCGGCCGAAAGCGCGGCGATCTGCGCGGGCTCCAGTTCGCGGATCTGAGTGGTGGTCAGGCTGCTGACGGCTTGCGGCGACAGCGCGGCAATCTGCGCCGGCTTCAGGGCGTCGAACTGAGCCGCGGACAGCGCCGCGAGGGAGGCGACGCTGAAGCCACTGACCTGCACGGCCGAAAGCTGCGCGACATCTTCGGTCGTCAGCGCGCCAATCTGGGCCGCGTTGAGGGCGCCCAACTGTCCGGGCCTGAGGGCCGCAACCTGCTGAGACGTCAAGGCGTCGATCTGCGCCGTCGATAGCCCCGCAACCGCCGTCACGGAAATGGCCCCGATCTGCGTCGCGGCCAAGCCGGCGAGCGCCGTTGGAGAAAGCGCGGCGATCGCATCGGACGAAAAGCCGCTAATCCCGCCTACGCCAAATGCTGCAAGCTGATCGGGACTGAGCGCAGAAACCTGCGTGGACGTGAGCCCACCCGCGGCCGCCGGAAGGAGGACGGCGATGTGGGTCGTGGTCAGTCCCGCCAATTGCTCGACCGTCAATGCTTCGATAGACCCCGCGCTGAGCGTCTTGACCTGCGTGGTCGTGAGCGCCGCTATTTGTTCGGCGGTCAGCGCACGAATTTGAGTGGAGGTGAATCCCGATATTTTTTGAATGTCGGCGATCTCACTGGTCGGCAGCCCGGCGATCTGCGTCGCGGACAGCCCCGCCACAGCCGAGGGAGTCAGCGCGTTCCATTGCGTCGAGGCAAAGGCCGTCAGTTGCGTTACGTTCAAGTTTCCGATCAAACCGGCCGTCAAAGCCGCGACCTGGCTGGTCGCCAGCGATCCGATTTGCGTGACGGTCAGGGCGCCGATTTGCGTGGCGGTCAGCGCCGCGAGGCTCGTCGCGGTGAACCCGGTCAACTGCGCTGGCGTCAACGCGGCGATGACGTTCGGCGGCAAACCCGCGATCTGAGATGTCGTCAGACCGGAAAACTGGCCGGGCGTCATGACATCCGCGTGATCTGACGCCAATGCGGCGACCTGCGCCGGGGTCAGAGCCGAAATGCTGCCGGGCGCCAGGGCGCCGAACTGTTCGGAGCTCAATGCCCCGATCTGATCAGGCGTAAGCGCCGCGAGACTGGTTTGCCTCAGCGCGCGCACCTGCGTCGTCGTCAGCGCCGCAACTTGTTCCGTCGACAGATAGCCGAGTTGCGTTGCGGTGAGCCCTCCCACACCCGGACCGCTCAGAGCCTGAAGTTGCGCAACGGTAAGCGCGTCGATCTGCGTCTCTTTGAGGCCGGTCAGCGCGTTTCCGCTGAGCGCGGCGACATGGCTGGCGCCGAGCGCCTGAAGCTGACTGACACTGATGGCGCCCAGCTGCGTGGAGGTGAACCCGCGAAACTGTGTCGCCGTCAGACTGGCGATTTGCGCGGGGTCGAGCGCAGCGATCTTGCCGGCGTCGAAATAGGAGAGCTGCACCATCGACAGCGCACCGAGTTGACCGGACATCAGATCGCCGACCTGTGTCTCCGCCAGCGCCTTGATTTGGGTTGCCGTCAACGCCACGATTTGGGCCGGCGACAAAGCCGCCATCTGCGTGCGATCGAGACTGGCGATAGCGCTGGGGCCAAGGCTGGCGATTTGCTGCGCCGACAGCGCGGCGATCTGCGTCGTGCCGAGCACGTCAATCTGCTGGGTGCCCAGCGCGGCGAGTTGCAGCGGCCCCAGTCCCTTGATCTGGGTTGACGTCAACGCCGCCGCATTCCCGGTCAGGAACTGCGCCAACTGGGCCTCGGTGAAGCCGCCGACCTGCATCGCTGTAAAGGCGCCGAGTTGCGTCTCATCGAGCGACTCAAGCTGGCCGGCCGTCAGGCCCTTGACCTGAACCACCGTCAGGTTGCGGATCTGGTCCGCCGTAAAACCGTCGAGCTGGACAGAGGTTAAGGCCGCAACGCTCGCAACCGAGAAACCGCGGACAAGGGTGCCGATGGCGGCGAGTTGGTCCGCCGACAGGGCCTGCACCTGTTCGGTGGTCATCTGTCCAAGCTGCACCGATGTAAGCGCGCGGATTTGCGGCCCGTCCAGCGCACCCAACTGCGCGGTGGTCAACGCTTTGAATTGCGGACCGGTCAACGCTCCGACTTGGGCCGCCGTCAACGCGGCGATGTACTCGCTCCCCAGGCCGGCGATTTGTGTCGTGGTGAAACCCTTGATTTGAGCCGGCGTAAGCATCGCAAAGCGTTGCGGCGTCAATGCCGCCGTTTGGCTGGGGCTGAAAAGAGCGAGCTGCGGCACTGTCAGACCGCGCAGCTGCGCGACAGAAAGTCCGCCGATCTGAGCAGGGGTCAAGTTCGAGATCTGGGTCGTCGTGAGCGCCGAGATTTGGACAGGCGTCAAGGCGCCGAGCTGTGGCGCCGAAAGGCTGGCGAACTGCTCGGCGCTCAAGGCTTTTACCTGCGCCGGGATCAACGCGGCGATCTGCGTCGTGCTGAGGGCCGCGACCTGCGTAACGCTAAGTTCAGCGACATCCGTGACCGCAAAGCCTTTCATCTGCCCGGCCGTGAAACTCGCGATTTGCGTTTCGCTGAAGATATCAATTTGAGCCGGCGTAAGCGCGGCGATATGCGGCAGCGTCAGCCCTTGAATTTGCGTCGGCGTCAAACCTGCGATCTTGTCCGCGGAAAGGCCCATGATTTGCGCCGGCAGAAGACCTGCGATCAGAACGGGGTTGAGGGCCGCGAACTGCCCGGCCGAAAATGCGTTCAGCGCGGTCGTCGTCAGCCCTTTGATTTGGACCGGCGTCATCGCGGAGAGCTGCGCCGCACTCAGGGTTTGCACTTGGTCCACGTCCAGCGCCGCGAGAAAGCTGCCGGGCAGCGATTTGATCTGGGTGACAGTCAGTGCCGGGATTTGGTCGTCGTGCAACGCCTGGATCTGCGTTACGGAGAACGCATTGATGTCACCCGCCAGAGCGGCAACTTGCGTTGCGTCCAGCGCCTCGATTTGCCCGACTGTCAGCGCCTTGACTTGCACGCCCGTCAGGGCCGTCACCTGCGAGGGCGTGAGCGCCTGGACTTGCGCATCGTTCAGAAGCGCGATCTGGCTGGTGCGGAAGGCTTGGATCTGGGTCGCGGAGAAGGCCGCGATCTGCGTGGGCGCCAGGACCGCGATCTGCTCGGGCGACAGGGCGGCAATCTCGTCGCGCGTAAGGCCGCGGATCTGCTGCGTCGACATATCGGCGATCGGACTGACATCCGAGGCTTCGACTTGGGCGCGGAAAAGGACCTGCACCTGGTCGGACGTGAAGCTGACGCGGTTCGCGCCAAGGGCCGCCAGCTTTTCGGGGCTGAGGGCCGCCAACTGCTTCTTGGAGAGCGCGGCGATCTGCGCTTCGTTGAACTCGGCGACCTGACTGACGGAGAACGCGCCAACCTGTTCAGGCGACAGCGTCGCGATCTGGGACGGCGCCAGCGCACGCACGTCACTCAGGCCGAGCCCGGCAATCTGTGCCAGGGACATGGACGCCGACGAAAGCACCGGAACGATACCCCCAAAACCTACCCGCCGCCCTGAATCGGCACAGCGGCGCGCCATCTGCGCCTGCAATCGCAGGTATAGTTAATTTTGGTTAACGAGCCGTAAAGCACGCCCATACCCGGCCCGAAAATCGGCCCATAACCCCCTCTAAATTCCACAAAATAGGGCGAAACCGGGGTCCGGCCGTTGCAACGGCTCGCTTAAGATTTGGCGGCCGCGCGGGCAGCCGCGATCTCCTGCGGGAAATTGATCGCCGCCGAGGAGGTCTTTGCCGAAACCCCGGAAAGCACGGTGGCATTCACGATATACCCGGGCGTCAGAGAGACTTTCAGGGCGCGGGCGAGGTCGAAGGTCGCGATGATCTGCCCCGTGACCTCCGGCGATTCCATGTCCGCCTTCAGCTTGTCGACGTTCAATCCCACCTTTCCCGCCATCGCGAAGATTTCGGCCTCGGTCAACTTGCCCCGATAGCTCATCATGGTCTGGTGATAGGCCGCATATTTGCCCTGCTTCTGCGCGGCCAATGCGGCTTTGGCCGCGGTCACCGAAACCGGCCCGAGGATGGGGAATTCCTTCACCACGACGCGGACTTTCGGATCGTCAGCGATCAGCTTTTCTATACGCGGGTCCGCAGCCTTGCAATAGCTGCACTGATAGTCGGTGAATTTGACCAGCGTGACGTCGCCTTGCGGATTGCCCAGCACCGGCGAGCCGGGATCGCGCAACAACGTGCTGGCGCGCGCCGCCGCGGCTTGCGACGCCGCCTTCTCAAGCTCGGCCTTGACGATGTCGCTGTTGTCCACAACGGCTTGCGCGAACGCGGGCAACGACAAAGCAAGAAATGCGGCCGGTGCAAGCGCTGCGCCCACGATCAGGCCGCGTCGTGTTCGTGTGGTCATCGCCGGAGCTCCCTTTTCTCTGTTGGCCGCTATTTGGCCGTCGCGCGCCAGTTCTCGATCATGAACTGCACATCGTCCGTCTGGACGACAACTCTAGTGACGGAGAAAACCAGAATGCAATAGAGCACGTACTTCGCCGCAGTATTAAGGAGAACGCCGGGGTCCTCAAGATTCATCAGGGTCGTGTAGTTACTGGCCAGAACCATCATCGCCACCGCGGCCCAGCCGATGAGCCGTTCGCCGCGGCTTGCGGGCCGTAGGAAATACGGGATCAATAACAAGGTAAAGATCAACCGGTAGTCCCAATTGCTCGCCGTTACAAAGCAGAACAAAAGCATTGTGCCGACAAGCAACACCGCGTCCTCTTCGTAGGCCGACAGTTTGTCACGATGGGGAAACTTCAAGCCAAGAACCAAGGCCACCACCGTACCGGCCGCGAAGAGCCCATAATTGACGCCTGCCGTGAAAGGGTAGGCGCTGCCGGCGAAAAGAAGCGTGACTGACTTGATGCCGAACGACAAATAGCCGGCGACTTCGGTCGTGTTGGAAATCTGCATGAGATCGCGGTAGATCGCGATCAAATAGACGGTTACGGCGATCAGGATCCCAAAGCTTATGAGCGTGCGCTCGCGGATCACTCTCATCGCCGTCGCAGCAAACGGATAAATTTTAAGAATTGCCGCAAGGCCAAGCAGCAGGGTCCGATATCGCCACGGGAGCAAAATCCCCAAGGCGACAAGACCGAAGATAAGCAAATCGTTATTCCCGCGTTCCAGCGCGAGCCAGGTCGCGGGGGAGAGGGAAACGACCAGAAGTCCAATGGATGCGGACATGGTCTTTTGAGTTGCGATTAGCCAGGCAACAATGCCGGAGAATAGCAAGGCCAAAGTCAGCCCCGCGGCGATGACGCCGTCCTCGCCGGGAAAGAAGCGTCCAATCGAGATCCAAACGCGGGGATAGTTGAGGCGCCGGTTGCCGGGGTCGTTGGGGTTGGCGACAAGGGGATCCAGCCCCTGATCGGCGCTGAGAGCCGCCCCTGCCACCACGCGGAAATCCCCGAAGGCTTGCGGCATAGCCCGGACAGTAAGGTGCGCGAACGTGGGCTGCCAAGCACCGGAAAGACCCGTGATGATGACGCCGAAATGCGTGATCAGCAGCAATCCCGCGAGCGCGAGACGCGCCTTGGACGGGAAACGGTTGGAAAGTATCGTCACGAGACCCCGGTTCTGCAAAGTAAGACGGCGCGCAACTATACCGTGAATGCGCGCCGTCCCAATAGTCTCGCCAAATCGGCCGGGAATTTAGCCCGGATAAGCCATCGCTTTTTCCATGAGGGCCATGCCTTCGTCGACGAGGGTATCGGAGGCCGTCAGCGGCACGAGGATGCGGATGGTATTGCCGTATGTGCCGCAGGTGAGCAGAAGCAAGCCGATTTCCAGCGCCCGGGCGACGATCTTTTTGGTGCCGTCGCCGTCGGGCTCATTGCCGCCGCGCGCCTTGACGATATCGAAGCCGATCATGGCGCCGGGCCCGCGGATCGCGGCAATGGGATACAGATCGTTACGCTTCTCGAAGGCGTCCAGCTTCGCACGGATCCGCTTGCCGATTTCGTTGGCGCGCTCGATCAGCTTTTCCTCCTTGATGACGTCGAGCACGGCGATGCCCGCGGCGCAAGAGATCGGCGGTCCGCCGAAGGTGCCGCCGAGGCCGCCCGGCGGCGACGCATCCATCACGGCCGCGCGGCCGATGACGCCGGACAGCGGAAAGCCGCCCGAAATGGACTTGGCCACGGTGATCAGGTCGGGCTTCACGCCGGAGTGCTCAATGCCGAACATCTTTCCGGTGCGCGCGAAGCCGGACTGTACTTCGTCGGCGATGAGCATGATGCCGTGCTGATCGCACAGCTTGCGCAGCGCCACCATCAGTTCCTTCGGCGCAGGATTAAAGCCGCCCTCGCCCTGCACGGGTTCGATGATGATGGCCGCAACGCGTTCGGGCTCAAGATCGGCGTAGAACAGGCGGTCGATGGCCTCGAGAGCCGCCTGCACGGTGATTCCGCGCGATTCCACCGGGAACGGCACATGATAGATCTCACCCGGCATCGGACCGAAGTGCTTCTTGTAAGGCGCGACCTTTCCGGTCATCGCCGAGGCCAGCAGCGTACGGCCGTGGAACCCGCCGGCGAACGCGATCACCGCCGGGCGGCCGGTGGCGACGCGCGCGATCTTGATCGCGTTTTCCGTTGCCTCGGCGCCAGTGGCGAAGAAGATCGTCTTCGCCGGGCCTTCGACCGGCGCGATCTCATTCAAGCGTTCGGCGAGTTCGACATAGGGCTCGTAGGCCATCACCTGAAAGGCCGAATGCGTGACCTTTTCGAGCTGGTCGTGCACGGCCTTCATCACCTTCGGGTGACGATGCCCGGTGTTCAGCGATCCGATGCCGCCCACGAAGTCAATGTAGCGCTTGCCCTCGACATCCCAGATCTCGGCGTTTTGAGCGCGTTCAGCGATCACGGCGGTGGCATTGCCGACGCCCTTGGGAACAGCGGCTTGGCGGCGCGCAAACAGGGCGGCATTCGATTTTGTCATAGCGTTCTCCTGGCCTCGCGGCCGTGTCTATTTCGTTGCGGGAACAGTGATGTGTTTGACCCCGAGGAAAGCGTCCATACCCCACGGACCCAACTCGCGTCCAATGCCGCTTGCCTTGAACCCGCCCCAGGCGGATTGGACATAGGGCACTTGCGGCGTATTCACCCAGATATGTCCGGCTTCAATCTCACGCGCAATGCGTTCGGCTCTGGCGGCGTCGCCGCCAACGACGGTGGCGGCCAATCCAAACTCCGTGTCGTTGGCAAGTGCAATGGCCTCCTGTTCCGTATCGAACCGACGCACGGCGAGCACCGGACCAAAGATCTCTTCGCGCCATACGGCGTTATCCGTGGGCACATCGTCATAAATCGTCGGCGCGACAAAAAAACCGCCCGACTTTAGGACATATCCGCCCGTGAGACACTTCAAACCATCGGCTTTGGCGCGCTCGAAGGTCTTGATCACCGCGCGGTACTGGTTCTCGGTCGTCATCGGTCCCATGTCCGCGCCGTCGGCATAAGGGGAGCCGACGGTCATCGCTTCGGTTTTTTCCACCAGACGCGCCAACACCTTGTCGGCGATCTTCCGGTCGACGATGAGGCGCGACGTGGCCGAGCACATCTGGCCGGCATTAAAGAAAATTCCGGCCATGATGAGATCAACGGCCTCCTCCACCGCCGCATCGCCGAGCACGACAATGGGCGACTTTCCGCCCAGTTCCAGCGATACAGGTACAACATGCTGCGCGGCGGCGCTCATGACTTTCGATCCTACCGCGTTGCTGCCCGTGAAAGACAACTTGCGCAGGCGCTTGTCCGCGGTCAGAGCGCTACCCGCCGCGGCACCGCCGGTGATGATATTGAGCACACCCGCGGGCAAGCCGATTTCGGCGGCGATATCGCCGTAAATAAGTTCGGCCAGCGGCGTGAAGGACGCCGTCTTGATCACGATCGTGCAGCCGGCCGCAAGCGCCGGCGCGATTTTCCAGGCGCTGGTGACCATCGGGAAATTCCACGGCACGATCATGCCGACAGGGCCCAGCGGCTCGTAGCGGGTCTTGCCGGCATGGGCGGGATCGGGGAGCGCAACGCCGGCATCCTGACGCTTATCGAGCGCCTCGGCGAGATCACCGTAATAGGCGAAAGTCGCGACCGCGTCCGAAGCGTCGATCTCGGCTTCGCGCCGCGGCTTGCCGTTGTTACGCATAAGAAGGTCGATGATGGCTTCGCGCCGGCCCATGAGTTTGTCGGCGATATCGCGCAGGAACCGCGCCCGTTCGCGGCCCGAAAGATGAGACCACGCGGGGAATGCGTCGACGGCGGCGGCAACTGCCGCGGCGACGTCCGAGGCGCTCGCGCCGCCGAGTTCCGCGAGCGGCGTGCCGGTCGACGGATCAGTCACATGAATACGCTCGTCGCCGGTGGATGCGCGCCAGGCGCCACCGATGAACAGGCTGCGGTCGCGCTTGAGCAAAGCGTTGTCGGTCATGAATCGGGCCTCTTTAGGAAGCGCTACCAGGTGAGCGCGGCCGCCTCGTCGATCTCGATCAAGGTCGGACCTTTTGCGCCATTTGCCGCCCTCAGTTGCGCCTTGAGATGCTCAAGGCTTCCCGCGCGCACCGCGTTGCAGCCGAAGCCGCGGGCGATGGCGAGAAAATCCGGCGTGTAGATATCGACGCCGATCTGCGGGATACCGCGCTCAGCCATGTATTTCTTGATCT
>JAYSFT010000003.1:0-72388 GCA_041913245.1 Rhodospirillaceae bacterium
CGCACTGGCTCTCGATCGGCCGGAAGGTGAAGAACCCGCCCGCGATCTTCCGCGTCAACTGGTTCCGCAAGGATGATAACGGCAAGTTCATGTGGCCCGGCTACGGCCAGAACATGCGCGCGCTCGCGTGGGTCGTGGATCGCGTCCATGGCCGCGGCGACGCGGTGGAAAGCCCGTTCGGCTTCATGCCGCGCTATCAGGACCTGAAGTGGGACGGCCTCGACTTCGATCAGTCGAAGTTCAAGAGCCTCATGCAGATCGACCGTACCGCGGCGCTGCGTGAGATCGACGATCAGAAGAGCCTGTTCGACCGCTTCGGCCCGCGGATCCCCGCCGTGCTCGTCAAGCAGCAAGGCGAGGTGCGCAAGCGCGTCGAAAGCGCCGCCGAGATCTGGAACGCCGCGTAGGCGTTGCGGACACAAGAAACAAAAAAGGCCCGGAGCGAAACTCCGGGCCTTTTCTTTTATCGCCGTGCAACTCTAGTCTTTCGTCGCTTCGAGCACGTAGGCGACGATGTTGGCGCGGATGTCCGGGTTCGGCACGCCGACGAACGGCATCTTGGTGCCCTTCACGTATTCCTGCGGCTTCACGAGGTACTTCATCAGTTCCTCTTCGCTCCAGGTGATGCCGGCGTTTTTCATGGCGGCGGAATAGGCGTAGTTCGCGGCGTTGGTGCCGGACTTCTTGCCGATGAAACCATGCAGGTTCGGGCCGATCTTGTTCGGGCCGCCCTTTTCGACCGTATGGCAGGCGCCGCACGGCGCGAACTGCTTCTTCCCCGTGACCGGATCCCCGGCGGCCTGAGCGGCCCCCGACGCCAGCAGCAACGACGCCAAAATCAGTGCCTTACGCATTTCTATTCCCTCTGCCTGTAACAAGCCCCAGCCCTTATCGGCTCTTGGCCCGCCGAATAACGCGGAATACCCACTCCGGGCAAGGGCTCTCTTACCCGTCATCAAGCCTCTGAAAAGTGGCGGTTTTTTGACCGGTCCTCAAACCACCCGTGGCGCGGCGGGCGCTAAACCCCGTAGCTGATCTCCAGCACCTCGAGCAGGTCCTCGCCCGCCGGGGTGCGCAGCTTCACGATATCGCCCTCGCGCGCTTTCACCAGGGCCCGCGCGATGGGTGAAACCCAGCTCACGAGCGAGCCGTCGTCGATGCCGGCCGCCTCGTCGATGCCGACGATCTTGATGGTGCGGGCGTCGCCCTTCCGGGTCGCGTAGGTGACGCGCGCGCCGAAGAAGACCTGCTCCAGCGCCTTCTGCCGCGCCGGGTCGACCAGTTCGGCGTTCTCGCGGCGCTTGGTGAGATAGCGCACGCGGCGGTCGATCTCGCGCAGGCGGCGCTTGCCGTAGATATAATCGCCGTTCTCCGAACGGTCGCCGTTGCCGGCGGCCCACGAGACGATCTCCACGATCTTCGGACGCTCGACGCGCAGCAGCGCGTGCAGCTCGTCGTCCAGCAGCTTCATCCCGCGCGGCGTGACGTAGTTTTTCGTGCCGACCGGAAGCGTATCGGCTTCCTCGGGAAGATCGTCCTCGTCGGTCTCGGTTTCCTTGGTGAAGGCTTTGCTCATCGTGCGGTCCTGCCGCACGGAGGCCGGGCGGCGCGTTTCCGGTTACTTGCGGCCGTTGGCCATGGCGATGCCGGCGATGACCGCCGACAACAAGGCCGTGCCCTTGTGCTTGACGAACATGTCCTTCAATTCGGCCATGGTTTCGTCGCCCGCATCGGGATTGATCTGCGCCGCCTTGTGCGGGTGCAAGGTCGCGCGCGCGACCAGGGCGAAGAGGCCGCTCAAGGCCGCAAGCAGGATGCCCATGCTGAGGGCGGCCGCGTCGGCGCCGATGCGCGGGATCAGATAGAGCCACAAGGCCGCGACCAGCGCGACGCCCGCGCCGGTGCCGCAGATCGCGGCCAGGACAAGCCACTTCGCCGCGCCGGAAAAGCGGCTGACGCGCTGCGCCACCCGCATTTCTGCGAGCATCATCAAGGCCATCTTGACGAGCTTGTCCATGGATCCGCTCTTCTCGCGCTTATTTGCGAAAAAACAGCTTCGAGATCACGAAGCCGGCCGCGAACGCCATCAGGAGGCTGGCGATCGGCTGGTCGTCCAGCTGCTTTTCAACCGCAACCATGGTCTTGCGGCCGCGCTTCTGCATGTCCTTGTACAGGTCGGCCGCTTCGTCCTGGAGGTCGTCGGCCATGTCGCGCGCGCTGTCGAGCGCGTCGTCGAGGTTCAATTTCTTCACCTGCGCGATGGCCTTGGCGACGTCCTTTTTCAGGGCCGCCAGATCATCGATGATCGCTTCAATGTCAGCGCCGCTGACGTTCTCGAGTTTCTTACGAAGATCCATGGGTGGTCCCTTCCCACTGACAGTTATCGACGAGAGGCGAATGCCCGACACGTAAAAATCGTTCCGCTTTTCATGATCGGCCCATCAACGGCCGGCGCTTCTTCCGGTTGCAAATCTCCAACGTGTGCCGCGACCGGAACTCTTGGGGTGGGCGGCCGTTACAGGAAGGAGCGAGCTTCATAAAAAGGAACGAACCATGCTCAGCACGATCCTCCTTATTCTGCTCATCGCCCTCTTGATCGGCGCGTTGCCCAGTTGGCCCTACAGCCGGTCGTGGGGCTATTACCCCAGCGGCGCGTTCTCCATAGTACTCATCATCGTGGTGGTCTTGCTACTTTCCGGGCGCATCTAACGACGGATTCCCCTAAGCAAACGTAAAATGCCGCGGAGAACTTCGCTCCGCGGCATTTCCTTTGTGGGTCGTAGCCCGGGCTACGACTACATATTGACGTCCGTTACGCCGCCTTGGCGAAGTTCCGCGAGGCGAAATCCCAGTTCAGGAGTTTCTCGACCAGCGCGTCGACATGGTCTTTGCGCGCATTCTGATAGTCGAGATAGTAGGCGTGCTCCCACACGTCGACGGTCAGCAGGCACGGCGTTTCCGAAGCGATCGGCGTTTCGGCGTCACGGGTGTCCTTCACCTTCAGCTTGCCGCCCTCGATCACCAGCCAGCCCCAGCCGCTGCCGAAGTGATCGGTGGATTTCGCCTTGAGTTCTTTCTTGAGGGCTTCGAGCGAGCCGAAGTCGCGCACGATCGCGCCGGCCAGTTCCGCGCTCGGCTGCGTGGCGTTGGGAGACAGGCAGTTCCAATAGAAGGTGTGATTCCACGCCTGCGCGGCGTTGTTGAAGATTTTCTTGTTCTTGTCGTCGCCGCTCGTCCGGGCGACGATCTCCTCCAGCGCGAGGCCGGCGAATTCCGTGTCCTTGATCAGCTCATTGAGCTTGTCGACATAGCCTTTGTGATGCTTGCCGTGATGGAAGGACAGGGTCTTCGCGGAGATCACGGGCGCCAGCGCGTCTTCGGCGAAGGGCAGCGGCGGCAGGACGAACGGACCGTGGGTGAGATCGCGCGGCGACATGGATTTCTCCTTCAAAATAGAACCGGCAAAATAGAACCGGGCGCACTAAAAGCAAAACGTGCCGGCGCTTCAAGTCACAAAACAGGGATGCAGCGTTGCACGAATGCGAGCCTCAAAAAGAATTTGGGGTCTGATCCCGAAGGATCAAACCCCGAACGGCGTGTCGCGTTCTTCCTTTTGTTCTAGATCGGCGGCGTCGGCGGCGACTTGCCGCGCACGAGGTGAAGCACCAGGGTCACCAGGAACACCAGGAGGAACAGGAAGAACAGGATCTGCGCGATCCCGGCCGAAGCCGAGGCCAGGCCGCCGAAACCAAGAACGCCGGCGATGATGGCCACGACCAGGAAGACAAGAGCCCAGCTCAGCATGGAAAATCTCCTTTATCTGCGAAAGGCGCCGTCATCACTTGCGGGCGTCCTCGGCGGCGTCGTCGATCGCATCGCCGGCCGAGCGCACGTCTTCGCCCACGCCCTCGACGGTATTGCAGGCGGCCAGGCTCAGTGAAAACGTGGTGATGAAAATCGCAAACAGTACTTTAAGGGCTTTCATGAAACGGTCCTCTTATGTCATTCGAGACAACGATTGCCCGAGACAACGATCGTCTTGAGCGGAATCTCGAAGGACTAACTCGCGAGCGGGCGCGAAGTTGCGGGCCGTTACGCGAGAGACGAAGATTTTCGCCCGCCGCGTGCGGCGAAATTGCGGCGAGATTCTCCCTTTGGAGTCCTTAAATGTCCGGCTGATCTTCGGCGAGCAGCAGGGCCTGCGCGATCGTGGCCTTCACGCTGTCGGCCAGGAAGGGCTTGGTGACCAGGAAGGTCGGTTCCGGACGCTCGCCGGTCAGCAGGCGTTCCGGATAAGCGGTGATGAAGATCACCGGCGCCTCCACCTGTTCGAGAATGTCGGCGACCGCGTCGATGCCGGAGCTGTTGTCGGCCAGTTGGATGTCCGCGAGGATCAGGCCCGGGCGCCATTTGCCCACGGCGCTCACCGCTTCCTTGCGCGTGCGCACCACGGCGAAAACGTTGTGGCCCATTTCCTCGACAATATTCGAAAGATCCAGCGAGATGATCGGCTCGTCCTCGATGATCAGCACCGACGTCGGGCTCTGCGCCACCAGGTCGTACAGCGCTTCCTTCACCATGCGGCCGATTTCGTCCGGCGTCTTGTCCAGGATCTGCGCGGCTTCGGCCTGCGTGAAGTCTTCCATCGCGGTCAGCAGCAGCGCCTGGCGGCGCGCGACGCCGAGCGCATCGAGACGGTCGCGGAAACGGTCGCCGCTGTCGCCCTTCGCCGCGAGTCCGCGCGCCGGCTGCGTGCCCGACCAGATGACGTGGAACATGCGGTACAGCGCCACGCGCGGATGCATATCGCGGTGATAACGGTCCGGCGATTCCACGATGGCTTCCAGGGTGGCGCGCACGTACGCATCGCCACTGGCCTGCGAGCCGGTCAACGCGCGCGCGTAGCGCCGCAGGAATGGAAGGTGGGATGCGATTTCGTGGGACAGCGACATGGTTGGCAAATCCTATTGTATCCCCGCGCGGACGACGCGCGATGGAAGGATAAGGTTAAACAGGGCACCCGGCATGAGACTAATTCATTTTGACGGAGCGTGGAAATCGTCCGGGACGCTGAGGGAACGATGACGGCGGGAAGGTCTGGCGCGCAGGGAATACTTTTGCCCTAACGCAGAACGCCGCCTCGGGGGATTAGTTCCCGGGGCGTGCAAATTTTTTTACGGCTCTTGATCCCCCGGCACGGCCAGGCCTTAATGGACGGCGTTGCCGAGCTTTGTCGGAGCGGCGGGGGTTTCGGCCTGCGGACCCTTGGTCTCGTCCTCCAGCGCCAGAAGCGCGCTGACGATGGCGCCGAGGTGGCTGTTTTCACCGGCGGTCATGTTCTCCTCCTCGGCCGTCTGCAGAAGGCGGGCGTCGACTTCCCAGGCGCGCAGGATGTCGATCTTGGCCTCGCGCGAAAGGCCCGGGTGCACGAGGACGTCTTTCGGGTGTTGGAAGTACTTGCTCGGGTTCACCTTGGCGTCGGCGACGTTCAGTTGCGGAGCGGGCATCGTGTCACCACATGCGGTTTGGCTTCACCCCCGGAAACGCCGGGCGTTCCGGCAAAGTTCCCGGCCTTTCAGGGGGTTGCCGGCGAGGTCCCCGGAAAAACGCGGCCCCCGAGGGGTTTCGTTGAAACTCTTTTCTACTTAGGAGCGTTGTTACTAGTATCGGGCTACATACCAAGGGACGGGCGAATGGCGAACGAATTCCACCAGATGCTGCTTGAACATCTGCCGCGTCTGCAGGCTTACGCGATCATGCTCACGCGCGACCGCGCCCAGGCCGAGGATCTTTTGCAGGAAACGTCCCTGCGGGCGCTGCGCGCGCAGAACCAGTTCATGATGGGCACGAACTTCACCGCGTGGATCTATAAAATCCTGCGCAACGAATACATCAGCTCGCTGCGCCGCAAGAAACGCCAGCCGGTGCAGATCGAAGACATGCCGGCCGAATTCCTTTCGCGCAAGGGCGAGCAGGAGAACGACGTGCTCTCGCGCGAGATCATCGCCGCGATGGACAAGCTCCAGCATGGCCAGCGCGAAGTGCTGATCCTGATCTGCGCCAGCGGTCTCAGCTATGAAGAAGCCGCCGAAGCGCTCGGATGCTCCGTCGGCACCATCAAGAGCCGCCTGTGGCGCGCCCGCGCCCGCATGGCTTCGCTGATCATGGGTGACGACGAGACGAAGACGGGCAAGGGCCGCGACTTCATCGAGCCGCCGCGCGAAATGGCCGGCGCGTCCCTATAAGGTTGCCCCTTCACCGACGCTCGCTTTACTATGTTGCCGGAAGAGGGCGCCAAGATCCTCGCATGAGCCCCGATGCCACTAAACCGGGCAAATTCCCACAGCCGGTCTTTCTACAGGTTGTTCGCGACCCATCATGAGTGAGAAACCAAAGACAAAGCCCGAAATGGCGGCGCCGACGCCGCGTCCGCAGGCAAAATTCAATCCGGCCTTCGATTCATGGCTGGAAACCAAGCTCCATAGGATTTTCGATTCCGTCGCGTCCGAGCCCCTGCCCCCGGATCTCGTGAAGCTGCTCGGCCAGATCGACGAAGCGGAAGAAAACAAAAAGAAGTAGCGACTTTTTTGTTTTCGTTTTCCGGTCATCCTGGGGCTTGCCCCAGGGTTTTTTCGTCACTCCGGGCTGCGCCCAGGGTGACGAGGTGTGACCGGTTTACGACGGCTTCTTATGCCGGTGCCCCGGCGCGGCGTGGCGCTTGCCCTCCTCTTCGGCCCGCGCGAGTTCTTCGGCCTCGTCGCTGTCGAGGCTCTTCTCGGCGGCCTTGGCGGCCGGCTCGACCTTGCCCGATTTCGCGAACGCCTCGGCCGCGTCGTTGTATTGCTTGGCGGCCGTGCGGCTGCCTTCGCCTTCGTTCTTCTGCGTCATGGTTCCTGTCTCCACTGTGAGCGTGGAGATGAAACGCGCCGGGGGCCCGGTTTGGTTCCGCGCTACTTGCGTTCCGCGAACAAGCGTACGTCGCCTCGTGCGTCTTCACGCGCCGGCGCGGTCTCATCGTAGTTCTGGTCGCGGTTCTCCTCCCGGCGCTGCTGACGCCACCAGTAGGCCAACACCACCTTGCCCACCGCCACCACCGGGATGGCGATGAAGATCCCGAGCACGCCCCACAGCTTTCCGCCGAGCAGCACGGCGAAAATCACCAGCGCCGGATTGAGGCGCACGCGGTCGCCGATCAGCCACGGCGACAGGAAACTCGATTCGATGAACTCGGTGATCAGGTAGGTCGCCCCGATGCCGAGCATCAGATAACTGTCCCATCCGCCCTGGGTCACGCCGGTGGTCACCGCGACGATGACGCTGATGGCCGTTCCGATATAAGGAAGGAACTTGAAAGCGCCGGACATGACCCCGATCACGATGGCGTAGTTCAGGCCGCTCGCGTAGAGGCCGAGGCTGTACAGCACCGCGCAGCACACGCACACCCAGGCCTGGCCGTGAAGGAAGGCCGCCATCACGCGGTCGATGTGGCGCCCGAGATCGCGCAGCGCCGGGCGCTTGTCCGCCGGCGCTTCGTCCACCAGCCAGGTCAGCGTGCGCTGCCAGTCCTTGAGCAGGTAGAACGTCACCACCGGCGTCAGGAGCAGGAGGCCGAACGTGGTGGCGAGCGATGTGGCCAGCGGCACCGCGACGTCGGCGACGGGCGGTTCGGTCGGCGTCGGCTTCACGAGGCCGCCGAGGCCGATCTGCTGCAAAGCCGGGAAGTAGGGCCGCAGTTCCTGGCGGATCTCGCGCATCAGCCCCGTGAACACCTTCTGCAGTTCCCGCACCACCTCCTGCATCTGCTGGTAGACGAGCGGTCCCGCGATGGCCAGCGTGGCGCCGATGGCGAGCACGATGGTCGAGGTGATGATCGCCGCCGCCAGCGCGCGCGACATCCCGCGCTTCTCGAGCCAGGTGGTCAGGGGATCGAACAGATACGCGAAGATGATGCAGATGACGAACAGCGCCAGGATATCGCCCGCCAGCCAGACCAGCGCGGCGAACACGAGCCCCGCCAGGACGAGCAGGAGAAGCTGGGATGTGATGGAGGCAGGCATGGGCGTCATGAAAGCGCCAGGGCGCCGAAGGGGACGGGGTCCCCATTATAAGCGCACGGGAGCGGCCTTCACTAGGCCGCTCCCGCCGTCTTTGAGGGCGGAACGCCCGATTTAGTGAAGCGTCTTTTCCCAGTCCTTCACCTGGCGTTCGGCGGCGTCCTTTTGGATGCCGTAGCGCTCCTGGATCCGCCCCACCAGCTGATCGCGCTGGCCTGAAATCACGTCCAGATCATCGTCCGTGAGGTGGCCCCACTTCTCCTGGACCTTGCCCTTGAGTTGTTTCCAGTTACCGCTGACTCGATCCCAATTCATCATGATGCGTGTTCACCTTTTTTTGTTGCGTGGCTAGATCACGAAGGCCCAGGCCAGCACCAGCGCGACCAGCGCCGCGGACAGCGAGACCATGAGGACGTAGCGGACGCCATGGCCCGTTTCCCCCTGACGCACGTCGTTCACCGTCAGGGTTTCCGGGTCCTTGGGCGGGGCCGACATATCCGCCGGCGGGTCGAATGGCTTCATGAGAGCCTCCATCTGCGTTGGGGCGCGCGGGGGAAGGATGTGCGCCCGTCCCGGCAGGCATAACGCCGTGGACGGCGGGAAAGTTTCTCGCGCGCTGCGCGAACCGCCGTTCAGACGCGGTTTCGCTGCGCTTTCCAGCGCGCATAGTCCTCGTCAAGGCGCGCTTCCTGCGCCCGGCGCCACGCGCGGTAGTCGTCGTCGTGGGCGCGCAGCCGCGCCGCGCGCCAGCGCCGGTAGACGCCGTCGCTGTCGCTGCGCGACATCTGTTCGTTGCTGTCGCTGCCGAAGGCGCGCTCCGAGGCCAGCCCGTCCAGGCCCGTGCCCGCGGCCTGGCCGCGCCATTCGCGCTTCGGCCTCCGGCCATGACCGCCGCCGTAATTTTCCCGCTCGTAGTCGCGGCCCTCGAATGTCGCGGCGCCGCTGCGCGTCGTGCGGATTCTCTTTTCATGCGCGCCGCCGTAATTCGGCGTGTCATTTCGTCCGGATTCGTCGCGGCGCGGCATGCGGGGACTCTCTTCAGCGCATGGGGAACGGGTGTCGGCATAACCCGCGCGCGCGATTCAAAGTTCCGCGCCCCGTCCCGCGCGAACCGCGCATCGTCTCCGGCGCGAGGTGTAACGGCCGCGTACACCGCTGCCTTGAGGTTGCCGCTTTTCGGTCAAATTTGCCTTGAAAATACAGGGATTTAGCCAGGGATTCCGGCGCGCCGGAACGGAACCAATCCGCGCCTGTCCACGTTCTTTTTTCACGGCCGCCGATCTCTCCCGCGGCCGGGTTTCGAGGATGGTTATGAAAACGTCTGTTGTCTTGTGGGCTTCGCTTCTCCTGTTCCCCGCGCTCGCCGCCCCGGCCTTCGCCGCCAACGGCTCCACGTCGCAAGGCGTGCAGATGCAAGCCGGTCCCGGCCGCGAATATCCCGACGTGATGCGCCTCGCGCCCAATCTGAAAGTCACCATCCACGCCTGCGCGCGGGCCTGGGACTGGTGCGACGTGGAATGGCGCGGCAATCGCGGATGGATCCCGGCCGCGGCGCTCGACTATCGCCTGGATGACACGCTGCTGCCGGTGAGTGACTACGGCCCGCGCGTCGGCCTCGCGCAGGTGGAGTTCAATCTCGCCAAGTACTGGGACGCCTATTACCGCCAGCGCCCCTGGTATCCGCGGCGCGCCGAATACGAAGCGCGCGGCCCCGCCAAGGTCCTCGCCAACGCCGCGATCGATTAGCGAAAAAAAGGCCCTTTCGCACATGGCGAAAGGGCCATTTGGAAGTCACAGGAATCTCGGCGGAAGCGCGGGGGGAATTGCGCTGGGGAACGCGCCGAGATCGGCATCATAACGGCGGCTTTTTGCAAAGGTTCCCGCCCTGGGCGAGGAATCACGCGCGTCGGCCGCGTTCTTCAAGGACCTAGTTCTTCAAGGACCTAGTTCTTCAAGGCAAGGGCGTCGATGAGCCCCTGCTCCAGGCCCTCGATGCCGTAGGGTTTACGGATCGTGGCGCAGTCCTGCATCGTTTCCGGCAGGCTGCGGTCGTCCATGCCGGTGGTGACGATGACCCGGATTCCCCGGTTCCTGAGGCGCTGCGCCGCCGGCGCGCTGGCTTCGCCTTTAAGCCGGTAATCCAGAAGCACCGCGTCCACGTCGTCGGCGTTGATCGTGTCGGCCAGCGACATCGCCTCGGTCAGCGTGCGCGCCGTGCCCGCGTGCACACAGCCCAGTTCATCGAGCATGATTTCCAGCATCGCGCCGATGGGCACTTCGTCTTCGATCACGGCGATGCGTTTGCCGGCCAGGATGGGGTTGCTCACATCGTGTCCTATCGGGGCTTGAACCATACCGCCTTGATAACGCCGCATTTGGGATTTGGTTGCGCTCTGTAATTGCAAAGCCGCGGCGCCCGCGCCGGAACAAGCGCCCGTCCATCCGTATTCAGTTGTTGAAGAGGAGGAGCTTTCATGGACCAGACCACGCAAGGCACACGCTCCCTGTGGATGGACGAATGCGCGCGCCCGGCGGCCGCGCTCGCCGCCGACCGCCGCGCCGAAGTGGTCGTGGTCGGCGCGGGCATCGCCGGCCTCACCACGGCCTATCTGCTCGCCAAGGCCGGCCGCGACGTCCTCGTGCTCGACCAGGGCGGCGTCGGTCACGGCATGACCTCGCGCACCACCGCGCATCTCTCCACCGCGCTGGACGACCGCTGGTACAAGCTCATCGCCCAGAGCGGCGAAGCCGACGCCATGACGGCGGCCGATGCTTTCCTGCGCCACATCGACTTCGTCGAGGCGGTCCAGTGCGACGAGGACATCGCGTGCGATTTCGCGCGCGTCGACGGTTACCTGATCCTCGCCGACGGCGACGACCGCGCCACCTTGGAGAAGGAACTCGACGCCGCGCGCAAACTCGGGCTCGCCGACGTCATGCTGGACGATGCCTGCCCGATGCCCAGGCTCACCTCGCGCCCCTGCCTCAAGTTCCCGCGCCAGGGCCGCTTCCATCCCCTGAAATATCTCGGCGGCCTCGCGCGCTGCATCAAGGCGGGCGGCGGCCAGATCATGCGCGCGCATGTGACCGCGGTCTGGGACGGCGATACCGTCACCATCGAGTGCGACGGCGGCTTCAAGGTCCAGGCGAACGCCGCCGTCATCGCCACCAACACGCCGATCAATGACCGCGTCGTCATCCACACCAAACAGGCGCCCTATCGCACCTACGCCGTCGCGGCCACGGTGCCGGCGGGATCGGTGCCCGACGTGCTCGCCTGGGAAACCGGCATGCCCTACCACTATGTCCGCCTCCAGCCCGGCGCGGACGGCGCGGACATCCTCGTCGTCGGCGGCGAGGATCACAAAAGCGGCCAGGCCCACGACGGCGCCGCGCGCTTCCAGAAGCTGGAACTGTGGGCCCTCGCCCGCTTCCCCGAGATCCGGCGCTTCACCGCGCGCTGGTCCGGCCAGGTGATGGAAAGCGCCGACTTCCTCGGTTATCTCGGCCAAAACCCCGGCGACAAGAACGTGTACGTCATCACCGGCGATTCCGGCATGGGCATGACCCACGGCACGATTGGAGGAATGATCGTTTCCGACCTCATCCTCGGCAAGAAGAATCCCTGGGCCGGTCTGTTCGATCCGGCGCGCGTCACGCCGAAAGCCGCCGGGCGCTTCGCGCGCGAGAACCTCAACGTCGCCGCGCAGTTCGCCGGCTACATCCTTCCCGGCGACGTCCACGATGTCGCCGCGATCCCGCCGGGCGGCGGCGCCGTCGTGCGCCGGGGCGCGGCGAAACACGCGGTCCACCGCCGCGCCGACGGAACGCTGGTCGAAAAATCGGCCGTGTGCCCGCACATGGGCTGCCTCGTGTCCTGGAATCCGGTGGAAAGCTGCTGGGACTGTCCCTGCCACGGCTCGCAGTTCAGCGCCGAAGGCCAGGTCATCAACGGGCCCGCCACGGCGGGCCTCGCGGGAATTGACAAGGCGTCCCGTCCCGCCCGGGCCCATGACGAGGATCATCCCCGCTAACCCATCGGCAAACAGGCGCATAACAATGCGGCGCGGGAGCCGGGGACAGAATCGCACAAAACACTTGCAACCGTGCGTTGGGTTTAGCCATTATGTCCGCGGGCGGGCGCCTTTAGGTTAGAGGCCCCTTTGATGAGTTTGTTTGCGAGCCTGCGCGCCGCGGTTGCGGATGCGCGTACTGCCGCGTTTTCCGGCGCCTTCGCCGGCGCGTCCCCCGCATCTCCCAAAACCGTCTCCGGAAAAAGCCAACATGTCGCGCTCGGCGCCGCCATGGCCCTCGCGACCGTCGCCGTGCTCGCATCGCGCCGCACCAGCACGCTCACGACGCCCTATCTGTGGGCCGAGGACGGGCTCGACATCGTCCCGCAGTTCGTGCTGCGCGGCTGGCCGAGTCTCTTCGACCCGATCTCCGGCTACATGGCGTTCATTCCGCGGCTGATGTCCTACATCTCCTTGAGCGTCGCTCCGCAGGCCTATCCGCTCACCAGCACGCTTTTGTCGTGGCTGTTCATGGCCGGCGTGCTCGCCTTCATCGCGCTCGCGCCCACGCGATTGCGCGCGCGGCCGTGGGTTGTGCTCGCCTGCCTGTTCGTGCCCACCGACCCGGAGGTCTTCGGCACCTCGCTCTACTCCTTCTGGTGGGCGGGACTGCTTCTCATGGTGCTGGCCCTGTGGGAAGACACCCCGCGCCTTTTCAAGACGCGCCTGGCATTGGCGGTCCTGTGCGGCCTTTCCACGCCGCTGACCGTCATGATCGCGCCGCTCATGGCCTTGCGCGCGGTTTACCTGCGCGCACGCCACGACGTCGCCCTCGCCGCGGCCGTCGCCGTTTGCGCCGGTCTTCAGGTGCGCGAGATCCTCGCGGTCCATACCGAGACCATGGCCTCGGCGATTTCGCCGCGCACCCTCGCGCAGATCTTCGACAAGTTCTTCGGGCGTTATATCTGGGGCATGGATACCGCGAACGCGAGTCAGGAGTTCTGGCTCGCGGTGCTGGGGCTCGGGCTTGCCGGCCTCGTCGTCTACGCCCTTGCCACGCTCAAGGACCGCTGGCTCGCCTTCTGTCTCCTCTATCTCCTCGGCGGCAGCATCGCGCTGTCGGTGATGCGCGTCAGTGTCGAGATCATGGGCCCCACCGGCGGCGGCCCGCGCTATTTCTTCTATCCCTACGTCCTGCTCGGCTGGATCCTGATCCAGGCGCTCGCATCGCGGCGCGGGACCCTGCGCGCGCTGTTCGCCGCGCCGCTGGCCTTCGCGCTCGCCAACGCGGCCTTGTCGGGATGGAACCGCGCCGCGGATACCTTCTCCTTCCAGCGGCAGATGCAGTCCTGCATGCATTTCGAGGAATACGGCATGCCGATCCACAGGTCCGGCTCGCGCTTCGATATCTTCCGCGGCACCTATCCGCGCCGGGTCTGCGCCTATATCGCCGCGCGCATGGAGCCGATGGACGAGAACCGGCTGCGCCCCTTCTCCTGGCTGCACGCCGGCTACGCGACGGGCGCGCGCCACGCCTTGCGCATCGTCTCGCACACGCTGTCCGGAACCGCGGCCGGCACGCCGCCGGCGGGCTACGCCATGCGCGGCACCTACGGCGGCCCTTCACCGGTCGGCGAGGTCATCCTCGATGTCAGGCGCGGCGAGATGATCCTCTACGCCAGCGGCGCGGGATCGAAACCGGCGCGCTACGACCTGCGCACCGCGACCCATCACTTCACCGGCCCCCTGCCGCTCTGTCCGGAAACCTGCACGCTGGCCTTCGGGTCCGATCTCCTGCCGGAGACCTTCACGGTCCGTCTGAGCGGGGACAGCGGCGCGCCCGACGACTGGTTCGCGGTCGGATTGCCGGCGCCCGCCTCGTAAAACGCAGGGAGGGGAGCCGCGAGGATTTCAGGCCTTTTTACGGACGCCGGACAGCGGCGGAAACACGGCGCGCTCGCCGTCGCTTCGGGCCGCGTGAAAATCGCCTGGGACGAGGAGGACGGCCGGCTCCGCTTCTCGTGGCGCGAGATCGGCGGCCCCGCCGTCGCCGCGCCGACGCGCCGCGGCTTCGGGACAAGGCTGCTCGAACGCGCCATCGCCCACGACCTCGCCGGCTTCACCCGCCTGGATTACGCGCAAAACGGTCTGTGCTGGGACGCCACCGCGCCGTTAAGGCGCTAAAAAAACCTCCGCCGTTAAGGCGCTAAAAAAAACGTCCGCCGTTAAGGCGCTAAAAAACGTCCGCCGCTCGGGCGCTAACCTATCGCGCCGTAGAGGGCCTCGGTGACGATACTGGCATACTTCTGCGCGCTGATGACGGACGTTTCGGACATCTGTGTCGGATCGCAGAAATGCGCGGAGATCACCCCGACCGGCGCGCGCGTCCCGTACCTCAGCGGCACGGAAATCACGGACCGGTAATTCGCCTTGCGCGCCGCATCGCGGTAGGGCGCGAATTCCTCATCGGCCTCGGTATCCGGGATGAAAATCGGCCGTGCGTCGCGCAACGCCCGGCCGCAGGCGCAACCGCTTTGCGCGTTCACCTCCGCGAAGGTCTCCAGGAACTCCTGATCGAAACCCGTCTGGCCGACGATGGTCAGGGTGTTGGTCTTTGGATCGAGCAACTGGATGTTGCCCATGGCGCTGCCGAAAACCGTTTTGAAATCGCGGATCACGGCGTGGAAGATCTGCACCGACGATCCATTCGGGTCCTGCTCCTTGGCGCGCGCGGCAAGGCGGTCCCAGTGGTCGGCCCAATCCAGAAGATTGCCGCGCGCGGGCGAGACCGTCATGGTGCTTGCGATGGCACGCAGGGACTCCGCGCGGCTGCGCCATGAACTGATGCGCTGATGCAGGTCGATGATGCCCGTAAGGTCGCGTGTCACGCCACACCCTGAAGTTTTCGACGGGCCCCCGTTCTACCAGATCGACCGGTAAAAAGAGCGTGCTAAACCGCTTTATTTGGTCACCTCCTTTCCGTTTTATGTGGTCATCCTGGGCAGCACGCCCCGGCATTTGCAGCCCTGGACAGGCGTCGCCCGGAGTGACGAAAAATCGGAAAACGTCACGCCGCGAACACAGCGATTCAAGCAAAAGTCATCCCGCTTCTACTTCACCTCAACCGTCTGTCCCGGCAGCGCCGGCGTATTCACCGGGCGGCGCACGGCTTTGGTGCCTTGCTCGAAGGCGTAACCCATCGACAGCAATTTGGGCTCGCTATACGGCGCGCCGAAGAAGGAGATCGCCACCGGCAGGTCGTCGGTGGTGAAGCCCGCCGTCACGATCAGATCGGGATAACCGGTAAGCGGCGCGATGACGGTCGGCGAGACCCCGCCGCCGCCCGAGGTCAGCGCGGAGCCTACAATCGTACCCGGGCGCGTGCGGCTGGTCGGATAGACGATCGCGTCCAGCTTGTCCTTTTGCAGCGTGCCGGTCATCAGCGCGCGCGCCATCGGCATGCCGAAGTCGTGCGCGGCGATATAACCCGGGTCCTTCATCGTGCCGCTCGCCTTCTCCACCTTGAAGAAATTCCAGCGGTACGGGTTCGGGCCCGTGCCGTCGGGGCGCAGGTCGTTGTAGGCCTCGGCGCGCTCGATCAGCTGATCGAGGCTCTTGGGATACTTCGGTCCCGTGCTTTGCAGATAGTCGCCGATCTGCACCGCGAACTCCGGCGGATAGATCGACCACAGCATGGTGGACGCCGAATCCAGGAACCATTTCGGCAGGCGCACATCGACCACGGTCGCCCCCGCCTTCTGCAACGCCTTCACCGCGGACTCCACTACCCAGTCCACGTCGGGGTCCGCGCCCATGAAGTCGCGCGCGAGGCCGATGCGCGCGCCCTTGAGCCCGCTCGGGTCCAGAAATTTCGTATAGTCCTTCTGCGCGTTGCCCTTTTGCGTCTGCGTGGTCGGGTCCGCTTTGTCGATGCCCGCCGTCACGCCCAGCGAGACGGCGATGTCCGTCACGTTGCGCGCCATCGGGCCCGCCATGTCGAGGCTCAAGGACAAGGGGATCACGCCGTCATGGCTGATGAGGCCGTAGGTCGGACGCATGCCCACAATGCCGTTGGTGGTCGACGGTCCGCGCACCGAGCCGCCCGTATCCGTGCCGTAGCCGAGCGGCGCGTAGCCGGCGGCGATGCCCACGCCCGTGCCGCCCGAGGAGCCCGACGGCGTGCGCGTCAGATCGTGCGGGTTCAGGGACTGTCCGCCCATGGAGCTTTGGAAGCCGTTGGCGAACTCGCCGAGGTTCACTTTCGCCAGGATGATGGCGCCGCCGTCCCGCAGTTGTTTCACCAGATGCGCGTCATCGGGCGGCATGTTGCCTTCCAGCAGCACCGAGCCGCCGGTGGTCGCGATATCGGCGGTGTCGATATTATCCTTGAAGATGACGGGAATGCCGTGCATCGGCCCGCGCACTTTTCCGGCCTTGCGTTCGGCGTCGAGCGCGCGGGCGATCTCCATCGCTTTCGGATTGAGCGCGATCACCGCGTGCAGCTTCGGCCCGGCGCGGTCATAGGCCGCGATGCGCGCGAGGCACATCTCGGTGAGTTTCTCCGCCGTCAGCGTGCCGGCCGCCATGGCCGCCTGAAGCTCGACGATGGTGGCCTGATCGAAGTCGACGGGGCGCGCCTGCGCCGGCGCCGTCATTAACGTCCCCGCGAGAGCGGCGGCGATCGCGAGCGAACTGACCTGCTTTTTCATGTGGGTTGTCCTTATTTGGAAGGAACTTCAATCGCGCCGCCCGCCAGCGCCGGCGTGTTCACCGGACGGCGGATCGCCTTGGTCGCCT
This sequence comes from Rhodospirillaceae bacterium, assembly GCA_041913245.1. Taxonomy (GTDB): domain Bacteria; phylum Pseudomonadota; class Alphaproteobacteria; order Rhodospirillales; family Rhodospirillaceae; genus SHVO01. The sequence goes on from JAYSFT010000003.1 coordinate 16,865, forward strand.
GCTCCAGGCCGTAGGCCAGGGAGATCAGTTTGGCTTCGCTGAAGGCCGGCCCCAGGAACGAGATCGTCACCGGCAGATCGTCGGTGGTGAAACCCACCGGCAGGATCAGGTCCGGGAATCCGGTCAGGTTCGCCACCGGCATCGGATAGACACCGGTCGCGAAGTTGGGCGTCGGTCCCGCGATCTGTTCGGGGCGCGTCGGCGTGGTCGGATACACGATCGCGTCCAACTTCTCCTTCGCCATGATGCCGCCGACGAGATTGGCCGCCATCGGCATGCCGTGGTCGTGCGCGGCGATATAGCCCGGGTCCGTCAATTTTCCGCTGTCTCTTTCGGTGAGGAAGAACTGCCAGCGGTACGGGTTCACGCCTTCGCCGTCGGGCCCGAGGCTGGTGTAGTCCTGCGAGCGTTCGATCAGTTGCTCCAGCGTCTTCGGATACCTCGCGCCCGTGGTCTTCAGATAGTCCGCGATCTGGACATGGAACTCCGCCGGATAGATCGACCACAGCATGGACGTGTGCGAATCCAGGAACCATTTCGGGAAGCGCACATCGACCAACGTGGCTCCCGCCTTCTCCATCTGCTTCAGCGCGGCGTTGATCGCCCAATCCACGTCCGGGTCGGCGCCCATGTAGTCGCGCTGCACGCCGATGCGCGCGCCCTTCAGGGCGTTCGCGTTCAGATACTTGGTGTAATCCTTCTCGAACTTGCCCTGGCTCTTCTTGGTGGCGTCGTCGGCCGGATCGACGCCGGTCATGATCCCCAGCGAGACGGCGATATCCGACACGCTGCGCACCATGGGTCCGCCGGTATCGAGCGACAGCGACAGCGGAATGATGCCGTCGCGGCTGACGAGGCCGTGGGTCGGCTTCAATCCCACAATGCCGTTCACGCTCGACGGACCGCGGATCGAACCGCCGGTATCCGTGCCGAGACCGATGGGCGCATAACCCGCCGCCACCGCCACGCCGGTGCCGCCCGAGGAGCCGGACGGCGTGCGCGTGAGATCGTGCGGGTTCAAGGACTGTCCGCCCTTCGAGCTTTGCATGCCGTTGGCGAATTCGCCCAGGTTCACCTTGGCCAGGATGATCGCGCCGGCGTCGCGCAGCTTCTTCACCATATAAGCGTCGTCGGGGGCCATGTTGCCGTCCAGCAGCACGGAACCGCCCGTGGTCGGCATGTCGACGGTGTCGTAGTTGTCCTTCAGCACGACCGGAATACCGTGCACCGGCGAGCGCACCTTGCCCGCTTTGCGCTCGGCGTCGAGCGCGCGCGCGATCTCGCGCGCTTTGGGGTTGAGCGCGATTACGGCGTGCAGCTTCGGCCCCTTGCGGTCGAAGGCGTCGATGCGCGCGAGACATAGTTCGACGAGTTTCTCCGCCGTCAGGGTGCCCGCCGCCATGGCGGCCTGCAACTCGGCGATGCTCGCCTGATCGAACTTCACTTGTTTCGCGGTCGCCGGCGTCGTGAGCAGCGCGGCCGCGACGGCGCAGCTCGCGGCCAGGCCGGCCAGGTGTTTCTTGAGCGTCATGTGTCCCCTCATCCTATTTCTCGGGAATCTCGATCGTGGCCCCGGGCAGCGCGGGTGTATGCACCGGACGCCGGATGGCCTTGGTCGCCTGCTCGAACGAATAGCCGAGCCCCAGCAGTCTCGGTTCGCTGAACGCCGGTCCGAAGAAGGAGATCGTCACCGGCAGATCGTCGGTGGTGAAACCCGCCGGCACGATCAGATCGGGATAGCCCGACAGGTTGCCGAGGCTGCGCGGCGATTTCACCGAGCCCAGCGCCGGCGCTGGCGGCGCGGCGATCAACTCGGGGCGCGTCACCGTCGTCGGATAAACGATGGCGTCCAGCTTGTCCTTGGCGAAGATCCCATCCAGAAGCGCGCGGGTCATGGGGATGAAGTGATTGAGCATCGCGTCGTAGACCGGGCCGTCGAGCGGCACCGCCTTGGCCTCGACATTCTTGAAGTACTGCCAGCGCGACAGGTTCGGCCCGACGCCGTCGCCGCGTAGGTCGTTGTACGCTTCGGCGCGCTCGATCAGTTGATCGAGATTTTTCGGATACTTGGGGCCCGTGGTCTTCAGGTAGTCCGCGATCTGCACCTTGAATTCCGCCGGATACAGCGTGAAGACGACTTGCGTCGCCGAATCCAGGTACCACTTGGGCAGGCGCACCTCGACCACCGCGCCGCCGGCCTTCTGGATCGCCTTCAGCGCGGACTCGATCACCCAATCGACGTCGGGGTCCGCGCCCATGTAGTCGCGCGCCACGCCGATGCGCGCGCCCTTCAGCGCGTCGGCCTTCAGGAACGGCGTGTAGTCCTTGTGCGACTTGCCTTCGCTCTTTTTCGTGTACGGGTCCGCCGGATCGAGGCCCGTCATCGGGCCCAGCGCGACCGCGATGTCCGTGACGCTGCGCGCCATCGGCCCGCCCATGTCCAGGGTCAGGGCCAGCGGGATGATGCCGTCATGGCTGAGCAAGCCGTGCGTCGGCTTCAGGCCGACGATGCCGTTCACGCTCGACGGCCCGCGGATCGAGCCGCCCGTGTCGGTGCCGAGCCCCAGCGGCGCGTAGCCGGCCGCGATGGACACGCCCGTCCCGCCCGACGATCCCGCCGGCGTGCGCGCCAGGTCGTGCGGATTGAGCGACTGCCCGCCCATGGAACTTTGCGACCCGTTGGCGAACTCGCCGAGATTCACCTTGGCGAAGATGATCGCGCCGGCGTCGCGCAGCTTCTTCACCATGTTGGCGTCGTCGGGCGCCATGTTGCCTTCCAGCAGCACCGAGCCGCCGGTCGTGGGCATATCGGCGGTGTCGAAGTTGTCCTTGAGCACCACGGGGATGCCGTGCAGCGGCCCGCGCACTTTTCCGGCCTTGCGCTCGGCGTCGAGGGCGCGCGCGATCTCCAGCGCCTTGGGATTGAGGGTGATCACCGCGTGCAGCTTCGGTCCGGCGCGGTCATAGGCCGCGATCCGGTCGAGGCAGAGCTGCGTCAGCTTCTCCGCCGTCAATGTGCCCGCGCGCATGGCGGCGCCCAGCTCGACGATGGTGGCTTGATCGAACGCGACTTGTTTCGCGGAGGCTTGCGGCGCGGCGGTGAAAAGACAAGCCGCGAGCGCGGCGACGGATACGAAGCGGGCGGCGCGTCTGGTCACGGCGTAAGTCCCCCTCATGAATTTCCCCGGCGAAGCTTACGCCGCGGCGCACGAGGACCGCCAGTCCCTAGCTGTGCATGGATTTCGCCATTTTCGCGCACCCGTCGCCGTCCGGCGGCGCCGCTGGAACCGGCGCCGGCAGCGCGGTCTTTCCTTTCGACGCCGCGCCCTGACGCCGGCCCGCGGCAAGAAGGAAGCTGCGGAAGCTCGCGCCGAAGGGCCGCGCGATCGCGTCGCGGTCCCACGCCAGGAAGTACGGCGCCGGCAGTTTCGCGCGGCGGTCGATCGGAATCACCAGGCGCCCCGCCGCCAGGTCGTCCATGATCATGCTGATCTGCGCGAGGACAAAACCGTCGCCGGCCACCGCCGCATCGAGCGCCGAGGCCGACAGGGAGAACGTCAGCTCGCTCGCGCGCTCGGGCATCTGTTCGCCGACGCTCGAAGCCCAGTCCGCCCACGAAAGCCCCGCCGCGCGGTCGGGATCCCATTCGATACTGATCAGCGGCGACGCCATGATGTCCGCCGGCGAGGCGACCGGGTTCTTCGCAAGGAATTCCGGCGCGCAGGCGGGCACCGCATAATCCGTATAAAGCTCGGAGAAATAGCTGTAGCCGCGCACCTCCGCCCCGTAACACAGGCGGAAATCGATATGATCGTTCGACAGCGGCTTTTCCTCGTCCGTGCCGATGGAATGGATGGTCGCGTCGCTGTTGGCGCCGCGCCACTCCTTGATCAGCGGCCGCAGCCAGCGCAAGGCCAGCGACGGCAAGGCGCTGATGATGATGCTGGGCTTCGCGCGCGCGACATGGAGTTTTTGCTGCGCGAGGCGCAGTTGATCGAACGCCACGCGCACGCTTTCATAATAAAGGCGCCCCCAGAACGTGAGCACGAGCGAACGTCCCCGCCGCTCGAACAAACTGGCTTTGAGCGACTCTTCGATGTTGGCGATCTGCTGGCTCACGGCGCCGACGGTGACATGCAAATCGTCGGCGGCCTTCGTCAGGCTGCCGCAACGCGCGACGGCTTCGAAGACCTGTATGGCCCTCATCGTAGGAAGATCCACCACGGACATCCCCTCGGCGTGAAAGCTTGTGTGTTCCCTAAACGCGCCGGTGAAGGCCGCGTCCGTCCCAGTCATTATATGTATATACAATTTTATAATTGTCTATACATTACTTGGGCAGAGCGGCGGACAGCGTCTGCGCCAGGCCGCCCGCCAGCGACGTCGGCCGGCAGCACACATTCACCCGCCATGCGCTCACATATAAGAGTGCGGCCACGAGCCCCGCGGCGGCGGCCATTGGGCGGGCCCGCGAAGGCGCGAGGTCCCGCACGGCGCCGGCCAGGATCAGCGCCATGACGGCCGTGCTGGCCATATGGATCCACCGGCCCCAGTCCCAGCCGAGAAGGAACAGCGCCGCCGCCGGCAGACTCGCGGCGAGCACCAGGCCGAGCGGCGCCTGCCCTTCGCGCGGTAACGCGCGCCGCACCAGGACCGGCGGCGCCAGCGCGAGCATGATGGTCGCGCTATAAATCGTGAGCGCGCGCGCATCGCTCACCAGTTGCGCCAGATAGAACCAGACCTGGTCATAGCTCCATCCCAGCGCGTTGATGCCGTCGCACGCCGTCACCGCGCGGCCGTTCCACGACGCGCAGATCGCCGCCGCCGTCGCGCCGTCGCCGCGGCGGACCAGGGCGGCGGCGAAGCACAAAACCGCCGGCAGCAACACGGGGATTTGCATGCGCGCCACATGCCGCGCCGGCTTTGGGTATCCGCACGCCATGTAGGTCAGCACGGCATGCGCCGGCAGGAAGATCGCCTGGTTTTCATGGATGAGGGTCGACAGCGCGAGAGAGGGCGCGAGGACAAAATAGGCGAAGCGCGGATAAAGCCGCGCGCTCATCGCGCAGCGCAATGTGCGGCGCACGGCGACGGCATGCGTAAACAGGCCCAGGATCACGAAGGCTTCTTTGCGCAGGTACCCGCCATAGTCATGGGCGGGGAACAGCAGCAGCGCCGGCGCCAGCATGACCAGAAGGAACAGCGCCGGCCGCGCCCGCAGCGGCCAGGCCAGGACCGCCAGCAACAGGGTCTGCGCCACCGTCAGAACGGCGAACAGCGCCGGGAAGATCACGCCCGTGGACAGACCGCTGACGGCGTTCAGACGAAACGCGGCCTCACCCAAAAGGCCGCGGCGCACGAACCCCGCCGCATAGTTGATATGCAGATCGCTGACGGACCAGCTCGTCCCGTCGCCGAAGGAGCGCATGACCGATGGCGTGAACGCGGCGGCCATGACGGCCAGCGTGAACGTAAGTAAGGCTGAAGGACGCATACGGCCTGCGCAGGTTGCAGATTCAACGTCCGGGACAGCCGAAAGTTTCTCCCTCACCCGACCCGCTCCCGATGGCGGAGGCGCGCCGGTATTTTTGCGAAAATTTGACACTCTCTCGCCGCATTCTCGCGAAAAGCCTTGAAGACGCGCGTCTTTCGCGACTGGCACGCCGGTTGCACTCCTGTCTGTCGCGTTCGGCATGGTGTACGGACGCTCACACGCAAGGAGCAAGAGAGATGAAGACGAAGTGGCTGGGTGGCGCCGTGATCGCCACCGCAATGTTCTGGGCCGCATCCGCGTCGGCGGCGCCGGTTCTCGGAAGTAGTGTCGAAGCCTCGCTGTTCACGTCCATGTTGGGCAGCACGAGCGGCTGGACCTACTCGGGACAAAGCACGAGCGCGTTCACGGGCGCCGGCACGGCGACCCTGCTCGGACGTTCCTCGTCTTACGCGAACAGTTTCGGATTCTCGAACACCGCGCATGGCGCGCGCACGACCATCTTCAACACCGGCGCCGGCGCGGGCAGCACCGCCGCGGTGACCGGATATTCGCCGTCCTATCTCTTCTATTTCCAGGCCGACGGCGCGGACGCCTTCCTGTTCTCCGACGACAACCGCCAGTACAGCGACGGCTACGACAGCGGAAACTTCCCGGGCGAGGAGCAGGGCGGCATCGACATCTTCTTCAATGCCGCGATGGCCAAGTGGGCCTTCTTCTTCGACGACGCGGGCGGCGGCATCCCGGTCGCCGGCGACGACAATGACTATGACGACATGGTCGTCACATTCCAGATGGCGGAAAACCCGGACGAAGAGCCGGACGGCGTGCCGGAACCGGGCGCCCTCGCGCTCCTCGGCCTGGCGCTTCTGGGCTTCGGTGCCCTGCGGCGCGCCCGCAAACCCGCGCTCGTGCATGGAACTCTGGCGTAACCCGATAAACCACTCTGTCGTCCTCGCGGTCGGGAGGCCGCGAGGATGATCCCTTGGCGGGTATCCGACTCGCCTATGCATATTTCCGATTTTTGGTGGGCGATCAAATTTGATCGGGCCGCAAATTAATTTCTCCACATTACAATGCGATTTACGTACTGTAGTACGAGCGAGTCGCCGCGAGGCGGCTTGCCCGCTGCTCTTTGACATCGTGAATCGGTTGAAATAAGCGCGATGAGTCGCGGCCTTTACCGCGAAAAAACTTCGAAGTGTCGCCAAAGTGTCGCCAAAGTGTCGCCATGGCGCGATTTTGGGCTACGTCATTGGATCGATTGCCTAATTCCAAAAGTGTCGCCTGTCGCCACTGTCGCCAAACGAAAAACCACTCCTGGAGTGCCCCCTTTTTTATCTGGTCATCCCGGGGCCTGCCCCGTGCGCGCGGCACACATCACGCCATGCCCCGCGCGCATGGCCCGGTCGAAAGCCCTGCAAAAATGAACTAAGTGTCGCGTGGTGTCGCATAGTGTCGCGTGACCGAAAAACCGGCCAAAGCTTTGCCATCGCATCGAAATTCGGAAAGTGTCGCATGTCGCGTGGTGTCGCGCGAATTAGATACGCTGCTCCGCGTGCTGCTGCGCCACCGGCGGCGGCGGCACGGCCGCCGCGACGGTGGCGACCTCACCGGCCTTCTCGACCACGCGGCCCTTGGCGGTGGCGGCGGCTTCTTCCATGGCGGCCAGCGAGCGGGCCAGTTCATAGATGCGCCGGCGCACATGCTCATCGCCGATCTCGTAATAAGCGCGCACCAGTTCCAGGGTCTCGCGGCGGACCATCGGATCGTCTTCGTGCGGCATCTCGATCTCGCCCGCGCCCGCCTGCTTGCGCGGGCTGGCGCCCGCCGTGTGGGCGTCCATCTCCTCGAAGAAATAGGACACCGGGCAATCGAGCACACGGCTCATGTCCCAGAGGCGGCTGGCGCCGATCCGGTTCGCGCCGCGCTCATATTTTTGCACTTGCTGGAAGGTCAGGCCCATCGCCTCGCCGACTTTTTCCTGCGAAAGGCCGAGCAGCGTGCGGCGGACGCGAAGCCGGTTACCCACATGCGAGTCCACCGGGTTCGGCTTGCCCGTGGTCCGCTGGCGTTTGGCAGTAGTGGTGGAACCCTGATGTTGCAAGTCCATGTCGCGCACACCTCTATTACTAGACATCCCGGGTTCCATAACGCGACGCGCGCGAAGAAGTTCTCCCCTTGCGTTAAAAAGGTTGGTGAAGACCGCCGAAAAGTTTGTATCCGGCGGCTGAAATAAAACCTCACGGTGCGGTTGAAGAGTTCTACAACCCGCTGAAATTCCACGCAAAACTGGAACCATTTCCTGAAACCTGGCGTTGGCGCTGTACACGTTGCCGCAGGTCCCGGATGTCCGCTTTCAGTTCGCGCTTTTCGATTGCTCCCGCGACCGCGGTCCAAAAATTCCTGGTCGACATGCGTCTCACGGCCGAACGGTCCTTCCGCGCCTGGAAACAAGCCCTCGACGCCGGTTTCGCCAAGACCGCCCTCGCCCCGGCGGACCGCGCAGCGCTCCTGAAGCCCCATCCCCTGGAAGACTATTTCTACGCCGGACTGATCGGCCTTCAGGCCGCGGCCGTGCGGGAGAGCTTCACGCCCACCGTCGCGGAAGCCCTCCTGCGCCAGGTCGCCCTGCAGGTGGACGACGCGGTCGGGCGTGGTGACCGGATGGTCTCGAACATGGTGTTCATCATCTTCGGACGCATCCGGAAAAACGCCGGCCTCGGCCTCACCGCCCGTCCCGAGGACGTGGTGACCGACGTCATCCTCGAACGGCTGTCCATCGACCGCATGAAGGCCACCGGCGCCTTCATGCACGATCCGCGCTATCGCCGCGCCCTCGCCGCGCCCTTGATCACGCGGCCGCCGTGGTGGAAAGCTTTCGCGGGCATTTATATCGTGAACGTGACGCCCCGCGCGCCCATGCGCGGGGTCTAATCTAAACCGCGGCCTGGAGCCCTTCGGCGGCGCGCGTCTCGGCCGCCAGCGCCCGCTGGGCCGCGCGGGCCACACGGATCTCGCGCATCGGCGCCTGGCGCAGACGTTCGAGCATGCGCGGTGTCACCACCGTGACGCCGTCGGGCGTGACCTGGAACCGCGCTCGATCGTCGGCCGGATCCTCGCCGATCACGCAGCCTTCCGGGACCACGCAGCCCGGGGCGAGGATGGCGCGTGAAATTCTGACACGCGCCTTCACCTCGCACCCCGGCAGAATGACGGAGTCCTCCACGAGGCTCGAGGCTTCGAGCCGTACGTCCGAGAACAGCTGCGAGCGGCGCACGGTGGCGCCCGCCACCACGCAGCCTTCCGCGATCATCGCCGCGCTCACCATGCCGAGACGTTCCATCGGATCGAACACCAGCTTGGCCGGCGGGCGCTGCTCCTGATGGGTCCAGACGGGCCAGTTCCGGTCGTAAAGGTCGAACGACGGCTGCGCGGCCACCAGGTCCATGTTGGCCTGCCAGAACGCGTCGAGCGTTCCCACGTCCCGCCAATAAGGCTCGTCGGCCCGGTGCGTGGTCACGCAGCTTCGCGCGAACTGGTGGGCGTACATCCGGCATTTTCCGACCAACGACGGAATGATGTCGGCGCCGAAGTCGCGGCGGGACTTCGGGCTCTTCGCGTCGGCGCGCAAGGCCGCGATCAGCACGTCGGTGTTGAACAGATAAATGCCCATGCTGGCGAGGCAGCGGTTGCCGTCGCCGGGTTGCGCCGGCGGCGCGTTCGGCTTTTCCACGAAGCTCGCGATCTGCTCTTCGGTGTTCACCGTGACGATGCCGAAGCGGCGCGCCTCGTCTTTCGGCACGCTCACGCAAGACACGGTCACGTCGGCGTCGCGGGCCGCGTGTTCGGCGATCAGCACGCCGTAATCCTGTTTGTAGACGTGATCGCCCGCGAGGATCAGCACATGCCTGGGCTGATGGCGGCGCAGGAGATCGATGTTCTGATAAGCCGCGTCCGCGGTGCCCGCGTACCAGCCGCCTTCCGGCGTCTGTTGCTGCGCGGGCCACAGTTCCACGAACTCGCCGAGTTCATGGCGCAGGAAACCCCACGTATGCTGCACATGATGGATCAGATCATGCGCGCGGTATTGCGTGGCCACGCCCACCTTGCGGATGCCCGAGTTGATGCAGTTCGAAAGCGGAAAATCTATGACGCGGTATTTGGCGCCGAAGTGCAGCGCCGGTTTGGCCTGACGGTCCGTCAGACATTGCAGGCGTTCGCCGCGCCCGCCCGCGAGCACCAGCGCGAGAGTCCGCGAGACGGCGTGACGGGTCTGACCGCTGAAAGTTGCGCTGCTGAAAGTTGCCATGCGTGAGCCTCGGCGTGGGGTTGCGTGAGGTCGCGGGACCTGATTTTCCGTCGTTCGCTCGCGCGCCGAAGCGTATCCCCCACGGCTTCGACGCGCGGCGCATTGAAGACCATCGCCGCGGCGTTGGCAATCGCCCGGAACGATAATTTTTCCCAGAACAAAATCGGTTCGCGGGTGTTGATATTCCTGGGCTCCATCACAACGGGCGGAGGAATCGTGACAGATATTCTTTATGTCGCGTCGGAGGCCTTTCCGCTGGCGAAGACCGGCGGCCTTGGCGATGTCGCCGGTGCGCTGCCGGCGGCGCTGACGAAGCTGGGCGCCGACGCGCGCATCATGTTGCCGGCCTACGACGGCGTCCTGCGCACGCTCATGCGTGCGGACATGGCCGTAACGCCCGGACCAGCCTTGCAAAATGTCCTCGGACGATTTTCCGTGCGGCTGCTGCGCTCCGAAATGCCCGGCACGCGGGTTCCCCTCTGGCTCGTGGATTGCCCGCCGCTTTACGCGCGCGGCGCGAATCCCTACGTCGGGCCGGACGGCAAGGAGTGGAACGACAACGATGTGCGCTTCGCATTACTGGCGCGCGTTGCGTCGATCGTCGCGACACATAGAGACGTGAGCGCCTGGCGTCCGGACATCGTGCACGCCAACGATTGGCACACCGGTCTCTTGCCCTACTATCTGAAACAAGCCGGCGCTTCGGCGCGCAGCATCTTCACCGTGCATAACATGGCCTATCAAGGACTCTACGATGCCGGCGCGATCGAACGCGCAGGCGTCGCCGCGGATGAATTCACTCCGGGTGGTATGGAGTTCTGGGGAAAAGTGAGCTTCCTGAAAGCCGGCCTCGTCTATGCGGACCGCGTCACCACCGTCAGCCCGACCTACGCACAGGAGATCCGGGAACCCGACGAGGGCAAGGGACTCGAGGGCGTGCTCAGGATGCGGGGCGGCAATCTGCTCGGCATCCTGAACGGCATCGACGAGTCGGTGTGGGATCCGACCGCCGACCCGTATATCGCCCAGACCTTCGATCCGTCCAACATCGCGCTGAAGGCCGGCAACAAAGCCGCCTTGCGCGCGGCCCTGGGGTTGCCGGCCGTCGATACCGCGCCGATCGTGGCGATGGTCAGCCGCCTGGTCGAGCAGAAGGGCATCGATATCCTGCTCGCCCTCCTGCCGGCGTTCCTCAACACCGGCGCGCAGGTCGTGGTGCTGGGCTCCGGCGAGCGGTCGCTCGAAACCCGCCTTGCAGCCGCCGCCGCCGCGCATCCCGATCAGGTCGCCGTCCGCCTCGGTTATGACGAAGCCTTCGCCCACCAGGTGATCGCCGGCGCCGATATCCTGTTCGTGCCCTCGCGCTATGAGCCCTGCGGCCTCACGCAGCTCTATGCCCAGCGCTACGGCACGATTCCGGTGGCTCACCGCGTCGGCGGCCTCGCCGACACGGTGAGCGACGAAGAAGACGGTTTCACCTTCGATGCCCCGACGCCGGCCGCCGCCGTCGCGGCCCTGGTGCGGGCCGGCGCCTACTACCGCAAGCGTCCGCGCTGGCGGGCCATGCAGCGCCGGGCCATGCGCAAACATCTCGGCTGGGACATCTGCGCCCGCCGCTATCTCGATCTCTACCATGACGTCTTGAACGACCGTCCAACCGCTGCGGAAGGCACACATGGAACAGCTCTCACGGCATCCCGGTGATCACGCCCCGCTCGACTTGCAGGATCCCGGCGCCCTGAAGCGCGGCATTCTGCAAACGCTCACGACCGTTGTCGGCCGCGATCCGCTCTACGCCAGCGGACGGGACTGGTACTACGCGCTCGCTTATCTCCTGCGCGGCGTCCTCGGCCAGAAACAGGCCATGGTCGGGCGCAAGTGCCATGAATCCGGCGCGAAACGCCTCTACTATCTCAGCCTCGAATATCTTCCGGGCAAGTTCCTGCCGAAGGTGCTGACCGATCTCGGCATCGCGCATCAGGTCTGCGAGGCGCTGAAGGATCTCGGGCAATCCCTCGAAGAGCTGTCGAGGTTCGAAGCGGACACCGCCCTCGGCAACGGGGGACTGGGCCGTCTGGCCGCCTGCTTCCTCGACGCGCTCGCCACGCACGACTATCCGGGCTTCGGCTACGGCATCCGCTACGAGTTCGGCATGTTCTCGCAGGCCATCGAGGACGGGCATCAGGTCGAACGTCCCGAACATTGGCTGCGCTTCGGCGATCCGTGGCAGTACGAACGGCCCGCCATCGCCTACACCATCCGCTTCAACGGCCGCCTGGTCCGCGGCGCCGATCTCCAGGGCGTGGAGAAAGTCGATTGGGTCGATACCGACGACCTGATGGCCGTGGCCCACGATCTGCCCATGTCCGGCTATCACTCGGACACCGTGTTGTATCTGCGCCTGTGGGCCGCGCGCTCATCCCATGCCTTCGACCTCAGGTATTTCAACGAAGGCAATTATGTCGAGGCGATGAGGGACAAGACCTTGTCCGAGAGCATCTCGAAGGTGCTTTACCCCAACGACAACACCAGCATGGGTCAGGAGCTTCGCCTGAAGCAGGAGTACTTCTTCGTCTCCGCCTCGCTCCAGGACATCTTGCGCCGGCACTTCAAGTCGAACCCCAGCCTCGACAATCTCGCCGACCAGATCGCCATCCAGCTCAACGATACGCATCCCAGCCTCGCGATCCCCGAGTTGATGCGTCTTCTTGTCGACGACTACAAGCACAGCTGGGACCAGGCCTGGCAGAAGGTCTCCGGCGTCTTCGGCTATACCAACCACACCCTGCTTCCCGAGGCGCTCGAAACCTGGCCCATCGCCATGCTCGAGAAGCTCCTGCCCCGCCATCTCGACATCATCTACCGCATCAACGACCAGCATCTGAAGCGCGTATCCGCGGCCTTCCCGGGCGAACTGCATCGCCTCGGCCAGCTCTCATTGGTCGATGATTTCACCCGCCGCATCCGGATGGCGCATCTGGCCATCGTCGGCGCGCACAAAGTCAACGGCGTGTCGGAGCTGCAGACGAAACTGCTGCGCGAGGCGGTTTTCCCCGACTTCGCCGCGCTCGACCCGGACAAGTTCGTGCCGATCACCAACGGCATCACGCCGCGCCAGTGGCTGGTGTCCGCGAACCCGCGGCTCGCGCATCTCATCACCGAAGCCATCGGCGGCGAGTGGCCGACGCGGCTTGAACAGCTGGCAAAACTCGCGCCGATGGCCGACGACGCGGGATTCCGCGAGGACTTCCGCCGCATCAAGGACGAGAACAAGGTTCGCCTCGCGCAGCTCATCCGGCGCGCGGTCGGGCAGGGCGTCGACCCGGACTCACTGCTCGATGTCCAGGTCAAGCGCATCCACGAATACAAGCGCCAGCTTCTCAACGTGCTGCACGTCATCACCCGCTATAACCGTATCAGGTCGGGCCAGGACGATGGACGGCCGCGCACCGTGATCATCGGCGGCAAGGCGGCGCCCGGCTACCATATGGCCAAGCAGATCATCCGTCTGGTCAATGACGTCGCGGCCACGATCAACGCCGATCCGCATGTCAAAGGGGCGATCCAGCTGGTGTTCGTGCCGAACTACCGCGTCTCCGTGGCCGAGATCGTGATCCCCGGCGCCGATCTCGCCCAGCATATTTCCACGGCGGGCACCGAAGCTTCGGGCACGAGCAACATGAAGTTCGCCATCAACGGCGCGCTCACCCTGGGCACCGATGACGGCGCGAATATCGAGATTCGCAAGGCCGTCGGCGCCGATCACATGTTCCTCTTCGGCCTGTCCGCGCAGGAAGTCGCCGAACTGCGCGCCAAGGGTTACAACCCCTGGGCCTACCAGGAGCGCGACGAGGAACTCCGCGAGTGTCTGGATATGATCGCGGGTGGCGCCTTCTCACCGCAGGACCGCGGCCGCTACCAGGACCTCAGGGACTCGCTGCTCTCGGGCGGCGATCACTATCTCCTGCTGGCGGACTATCGCTCCTACGTCGACGCCCACGGGCGGGTCGATACGGCGTTCCAGGACGCCGATGCGTGGACCCGTTCGGCCGTGCTCAACGTCGCGCACATGGGCCGTTTTTCGGCCGACCGCGCGATCCATGAGTACGCCGAGAGGATCTGGGATCTTACACCGCTGACGCAGTCGTTCGCCCGCGCGTCCGCCGCATGACGGCCGTCGCCGCGGGCCAGGCGCGTCCGGCGCGGATCGCATCGAGCGTCTCGGTCAGGCGGGCCCGCCAGTTGGGATATTCGTCCGCGGTGCCGGGCACGTTGAGCCGCGTGGTCGCCCCGATCACGTCGCCAAGATTGATGAGCGCGAGCTGTGACGCCGAAAGTCCCAGGAAAGCGTGCACCGCCGCGATGATCTCATCCACGGCGATGTCCGGCCGGTCATCGAGCAGGCCCTGATCCTTGAGGGCACCCAGGATAAGGGCGCGCTCTTCGCCGTCGGCGTCTCTCCAATAGCCCGCGAGGGTCGGAAGATCGTGCGTGGCGGCCTGGATCACACTCCGCGCGGGATAGGTCTCTGGGCGCTTGAAGAAGCCGTTAGGGTGGCGCTCGAAGTAGAACAGCCGCGTCGAGAGCATGTTGTCTTTCGCCATTCGTTCGCGAAATCCGTGCGGCACGGTGCCGAGGTCCTCGCCCACGATCAGGCACTTCGCGCGCAGGCTCTCGAGCGCGAGCAGCGCGAACAGATCGTCCACGGGATAGCTCACGTAAGCCCCGTCGGCCGCCGTGCCGCCCGGCGGGATCCAGAACAGCCGCTCCAGGGCCATCACATGATCGATGCGAAGGGCTCCGGCGCGGCGCATGTTCGCCCGCCACGTCGTTGTCAGCGGCTCATAGGCCTGGGCGCGGAGCGCATGCGGATCGGGCGGCGGCAGTCCCCAATCCTGGCCGCGGGGTCCCAGCGGATCGGGCGGCGCGCCGAACCGCACTCCTTTTGGATACAGGTCCTGACGATGCCACGCCTCCGCGCCGTTCGGACTGACGCCGACGGCAAGATCGCGCATCAGCACCGCGTCCGTTCCCGCCGCCGCGTCGGCGAGTTGCCTCTCGGCGAGCCATTGCAGGGTCGCGTGAACGCGCACTTCGCTCCCGTGATCGCGCAGGAACGCACGAACATCCCGTGACCGGGGATCGCGGAAGGCTTCCGGCCATCCGCTCCACGGACCGGCCAGGCGATCGCTCAAGGCCGAGAACAGACAGAAGTCCTCCAGCGCGTCTCCACCTTGCCGGATGAAGTCATCGACACCCGGATGGCCGGAGAGCCGCGCCGCCACCTTGCGCAGGGCCGCGTACTTCGTCCGCGCCACATCGCCATAGTCGATCAGCGCGGCGGTCGCGACTGTCGGAGGCGCGCTCAGGGCCACGTACAGGGGATTCAGGAATGTCCGGCTCGAGGGCCAGTACGGACTTGCCTGCTCGGGCTCCTGCGGCGAGAGGGCATGGAACGGATTGACCGCCACGACCCGGCCGCCCTCGCCCGCCGTCATATGCAGAAGGTCCTTGAGGTCGGCAAAATCGCCGATCCCCCAATTGCGCGCGGACGCCACGGTATAAAGGTGACACGCGATGCCCCACGCCTTCTCGCCGCGCAGCAGCCAGTCCGGCGCGTAGGCCGACCCGGGCGCGACGATCAACCTGGTTTCTTTGTCTTCTACCCGCAGCGTGTGATAGCCGAGCGGCAGTTCACGCCGGAAGTGGATACGTTCCTCGGCCCGGCCTTCGATGAATTCGCCGTTCTCAAGGGTGAGAGTCCAATCGCCCGAAAAAGGAAGATCGCGCACCGGCGTGCGCATCACGATCACGGGCGGGAATTCGTCTCGGCGCAGCCGCGCGAGGCTGTCTTGGATTTCACCCTCGGTCGCGGCGTCATAGCCCATGGCCGCGAGCAGGGCCCGCTGGACCTCCGGCGTGGTGTGATGAAGCTGTCCCTGCACATCCCGATATTCGGCCTGGATGCCGGCTTCCCGCGCGAGCGTGGAAAGAAGGTCAACCATCCACGGGCTCCAGCACGATCAACGATCCTTCAACCACAAGCACCTCACGCCATATGTCCTTCGGATATACGAACTCCACCGGGTCACCGGCGTTCATCCAGACCAGCAGCCGGTTCGCGATCTGGAAACCGAAGGCCTTGCAGTTCCGCCAATCGGCGTCGGTCATCGTTTGTCCGTCCGGGCGCAACCAGGCGATATCGCCCGCGCCGCTAAAGAAAGAGTCCCGGCGAAGCTCCGGGCGGGCTTTACGCAAGGCGATCGCGGCCCGGGCGAAGGCCACAAGATCGGCGTTCCTCTCCGCAAGACTCCAATCAAGCCATGCCATGTCGTTGTCCTGGCAATAGGCGTTGTTGTTTCCGCGCTGCGTCCGGCCGAACTCGTCTCCGGCCAGGAGCATCGGAACGCCTTGCGAAAGCATCAGCGAGGCGATGATGGCGCGCTTGCGCCGGTCCCGGTTCGCGCCATGATCGCGGCTGAGGTTGTGATTCGTACCGTCGCGGTTCTCCTCGCCGTTGGCCTCGTTGTGTTTCTCGTTGAAGCTCACGAGGTCCTCCAGCGTGAAGCCGTCGTGAGCGGTCACGAAATTGATGCCGTGCAGAGGCGCCGTCACCACGCCGCTCGACCCCGCAAGCGCGGTGGCCATCGGGCCGGCCGCGCCGTCGTCACCCCGCCAGAACCCGCGGACCGCGTCACGGTACTGATCGTTCCACTCCCGCCACGGCGCGGGAAGTTTTCCGAGGAAATGACCGGCCAGGTCCCACGGCTCGGCGATCAGTTTCAGCCGGCTCAATTCGCGATCGCGTCCAATCAGGCTCAGCAGCGACGTCTCGGCGCAAAAACCGGCGCGAGTCCTTGCGAGAGTTCCGGCGAGATCGAAACGAAAGCCGTCGACGCCGGCCGTGCGGGCCCAATGACGCAGAGAATCGAGGACCAGGCGCTGCACCTGAGGGTGCGAAACATTGAGCACGTTTCCACAGCCGGAGGTGTTGACGTAGTCCTCCGGGAACGCATCGTCGAGCCAATAGTAGGAAGCGTTGTCGATGCCCCGGAACGACAGGGTGGGACCCAGGCGGTCGCCTTCCCCGGTGTGGTTGTAGACCACGTCGAGGATGACCTCGATCCCGACGGCATGATAGGCCGTCACCATGTCGCGCAGACCCCCGCCGTATCTTGGTTCGCCGGCGAAGAAGCTCACGGGGTTGTAGCCCCAGTAGTTCGAAAGGCCCGCGCGCGCCAGATGGATTTCATCGGTGAACGCATAGACCGGCAGGAGTTCGACCGCCGTCACGCCCAGCCGTTTGAGATGCGCAAGAATCTCCGGCGACGCCAGTCCCTGGAAAGTACCGCGATGATGCGCGGGGATGCTTGGATGACGCTGCGTCATGCCCTTCACATGCATCTCGTAGATGATCGTGTCCCGCCAGGGTGTATTGGGCCGCACCGTTACCGGTTCTCGATCGCTCACAACGATGCCTTTCGGAACCACCGCCGCGTTGTCGGACATGTCGAGGTTCGCCGCGTGCCACGCGAAAGCGCCCGTGATCTTGCGGGCATAAGGATCGAGCAGAAGCTTATGGGGATTGAAGCGGTGGCCGCGCTCCGGTGCATAGGGCCCATGGACGCGATAACCATAGACCTGCCCCGGCCGGCCGCCCGCGAGATAACCGTGCCAGATCTCGCCGGTCCGTCCCGGCAATGCCAAACGGCGCAGCTCGCGCGTTCCGGTCTGGTCGAACAGGCAGAGTTCGACCTTCTCGCCGTGCGCGGAGAACAGCGCGAAGTTGATCCCGCGTCCGTCCCAGGTCGCGCCCAGGGGTTCCGCTGCTCCCGCCTCCAGCCCGCCGAGAACCGTCATATTCACACGGGCTTCAAGATCAAGGCCCCCAAGGGGGGCAGGGTCAGCGCAAGGACGCCGTCGGCGCCGGTGTGGACATCGCCGCCGTTTCCAACGTTTGTGCCTCCATAATAAGTGGAGTCCGAATTGAATATCTCGCGGTAGCGTCCCGGGCGCGGTGGGCGGATCCGGTAGCCTTCGCGCACGACCGGCGTGAAGTTGCACAGCACGATCAGGCGATCACCCCCCTCGGCGCCGCGGCGGCTGAAGGAGATGACGCTGTTGCCGGTATCATGCGGATCGATCCACGCGAAGCCTTCCGCCTCGCAGTCCCGCGCGTGCAGGGCGGGCTCGTTCACATAGATACGGTTCAGATCCCGCACCAGCGCCTGCACGCCTTTATGCTCCGCATACTGAAGAAGGCGCCAATCGAGGCTCCGCTCGTGGTTCCACTCGTTCCACTGGGCGATCTCGGCGCCCATGAACAGAAGCTTCTTGCCCGGATGGGTGAAGAAGAACGCGAGATAGCAGCGCAGGTTCGCAAACTTCTGCCGGGCGTCGCCCGGCATCTTGTTGAGCATCGAGCCTTTGCCGTACACCACCTCGTCGTGCGAGAGCGGAAGGACGAAATTCTCGTGGAACGCATAAGTCAGGCCGAACGTGAGTTCGTCGTGATGGTGCTTGCGGTGCACGGGATCGCGCGCGATGTACCGCAGCGTGTCGTTCATCCACCCCATGTTCCATTTGAAACCGAAGCCGAGGCCGCCGAGGTACGCCGGCTTTGAGACCATCGGCCAGGACGTGGATTCCTCGGCGACCGTGAAGGCGCCCGGCACGCGGTCGTGGATGACCTCGTTCAAACGGCGCAGGAAATCCACCGCCTCCAGGTTCTCGCGCCCGCCATGACTGTTCGGGATCCACTCGCCGTCCTTCCTGGCGTAGTCGAGATAGAGGATGGAGGCCACGGCGTCGGCGCGCAGAGCGTCGATGTGATAGTCTTCGAGCCACGCCAGCGCATTGCAGACGAGCAGGTTCGCCACTTCCGTGCGCCCGTAGTTATAGATGAGCGTATTCCACTCGGCCTGGCGGCCCTGGCGCGGATCCGCATGTTCATAGAGGTTCGTCCCGTCGAAACGGCCCAGGCCGTGACCGTCCTCGGGGAAGTGACCGACCACCCAATCGAGAATGACGCCGATGCCGGCCGCGTGGGCCCGGTCGATCAGGAACCGCAGATCGTCCGGCGCGCCATAGCGGCGCGAGGGCGCGAACAGTCCCAAAGGCTGATATCCCCACGATCCATAGAAAGGATGTTCCGCCAGCGGCATCACTTCGATGTGGGTGAAGCCCATGTCCTGCACATAAGGAATCAGCCGTTCGGCCAGCGCGCGGTAAGTCAGGAATTCGTTGGTCTCCGTCCGCATCCAGGAACCGAGATGCACCTCGTAGATGGACATCGGACGCCGGCGCATATCGCCGCCGCGATTTTCCATCCAGGCGGCGTCGGTCCACGGAAATGAGGACCGCGCCGTCACCACCGAGGCCGAGCCCGGCGGCATCTCCTGCATTTGCGCGAAGGGGTCCGACTTGAGCGGCAGGATCTCGCCGCGGTCGGATACGATGCGGAACTTGTAGAGGGCGCCGGGCCGGACACCCTCGACGAAGGCCTCCCAGATTCCGGACCCGGTGGGCTGAAGGACGGTGCGGTGCGCGTCCCAGTCATTGAAGTCGCCGGCCACGCCGACGGCCCGGGCGCCCGGCGCCCAGACGGAAAACCGCACCCCGGCCCGTCCCTGTTCCTGGCCCTCATGAGCGCCCAGCTTGCGGTGCAGGTCGAAGTGAAGGCCGCGCGTGAGCAAATGATGATCGAACGCAGACAGGGCCGCCGTTTCCTGTGAAATTCCCGTCGCCATCCCCATCAGGCCCGCCTCGTGTGCCGCTATGCCGTGACACATGAACTGTCCGGCGGGTGCTTTGTTCCGCTAAATCTATTGGCGCGTGCAGGCGGCCCTCGATAACGGCTAAGCTGCACGCAACGATTGACGATCACATGCGAGGAACAGCGCCATGAAGTCCCTGTGGTTCAAGCCCTATCGCCTGACGGATTGGAACGCGCATTATCCCGATACCCTGGTCGCGCATCTGGATATCAAGCTGATCGAGATCGGCCCCGACTTCCTGCGCGGCACCATGCCGGTCGACCGGCGGACCCATCAGCCGCAAGGGCTCCTGCACGGCGGCGCGTCGGTGGCCCTGGCGGAAACGCTCGGCAGTATCGCGGCGAATATGGTGGTCGATCAAACCGCCTTCGTCTGCGTCGGTCAGGAAATCAACGCCAACCATATCCGCGGCGTGAAGACCGGTCTCGTGACCGGCACGGCGCGGCCCTTCTATATCGGCCGCACCAGCCAGGTCTGGGGGATCGAGATCGTGAATGCCGACGGCCAGCTCGCGTGCGTCTCGCGCATCACCATGGCGGTGAGGCCGCTGGCGCCTTCATCGCCTGATTCTCGATAAATTTGTGGTTTTACATCCCGATAGCTGAACATCGAGGGGTGCGCCCTTCGTGACTTGATCCCGCCGACCGCACCTATCGATTGCCCGCCCCCGCCCGGTAATGATAAGGGAACGGCATGGAGCATTTCACAGACACCGCGCACCTCGACCGCCGGCGTTTTTTCCTGACCGGCGCGGCCGCGACCGGGTGCCTGGCGGCGCGGCCGAGCTTCGCCGTCGCGGCGCCGGAACGCCCGCGCGCCTTGAGCTTCCAGAACCTGCATACGGGCGAACGCGTTTCGACGGACTATTGGGCCGATGGCCAGTATATCCCGGGCAGCCTGGACGAAATCTCGCGCGTTCTTCGCGACCACCGCAACGGCGCGAAACATGCGATCGATCCCAAGTTGTTGGACCTGCTTCACACGGTGCAGGCCAGACTTGAAACGTCGCAGCCGTTTCATGTGATCTCGGGCTACCGTTCGCCCGAAAGCAATATGAAGCTCGCCGCCGCCAGCTCGGGCGTCGCGACACACAGCATGCACATGGACGGAAAGGCGATCGATATCCGGATTCCGGGGATCGCGCTCGTGAACTTGCACAAGGCCGCGAAGTCGCTGAAAGGCGGCGGCGTCGGCTATTATGCCGCGTCCAATTTCGTGCACATGGACGTCGGCCGGGTTCGCTACTGGTAATCCTTAGTCCGCCGGCGGCGCCACCGCGCAGGCCGTCGTCATGTCGCTGACCGCGCCCGTGCGCACGCTGACGAGCAGATACTGCATCAAACCGTCGAATCCGTCCTTCAGGCGAACGTTATAGGCGCCGATCCCGCTGTGCGCGGGAAGCTCCAACCCCCTCTCAATATCCACGACCGAGAGCGCGATGTTGCCGCCCGCCGGCACCTCGCTTGTCGTAAAATCGCCAAGCGCGCGGCCGTCGAGCGCGTCAAACACGGCAAGCTCCGCGACAGCGGCCGCGGTGCCGGCATTGTAGAGCACCAGAAGGGCAACGTTCTCTTCCTCGATCGCCGAGGCCCGCACGGCGATGGCGTCCCGCGCGCTTGCGGTGGTTCCAGCCCCGCAGGCCGACAGATTGGTCGATGCGCCGCGCCCGTTATGGCGCAGGACGTGCTGAACGAAGCCCGGGAAATCGCTTTGAACCATTAGGCGCAAAAACGGCGAGGCCTCATCCACGGCCGGCAACATATCGGCGACGGAAAACGCGCGCGAACTGTTCGGAGCGATGCTCACGCTGTCCCAACGCCCCATACGCGAACCGCTCGCGGCGTCGAAGATATCCACATGAATGGGAGCCGTCCGCGGGCTGGGATTATAGACCCGCAAGATCGATTCAAATTCGGCCGACGCCGGAAAAATCATGCCCATTTCGCTTGAGGACTGCCCGGCGCCCGCCGCGCCGTCCAAGGCACAGACCGTCGTCATATCCGTCATCAGTCCGGCGCCCTGGTTCGCGATCACTTGCTGCAATGCGCCGGAAAAATCGTTCTCGATTTTCAGGACCCAATGACCTGTGTCCCACGCGGGCGTCACCCGCGCCGCGCTTTCGAGCTGTCGAACCGGCAGCAGGAGTTCGCCGTCCACGGGCACCTCGGCCGTCGTGAACGCGCCGACGCGGCGGCCGTCGCGCGCATCGTAAATGCCGATTTGCGCTGCGGCCGCCGTCGCGCCCTGGTTCTGGACGACGATCGACGCCGGGTAGCCGTCATTCAAATTCGAGGTATGGACGCCGGCAATCTGGCGGCCCGCGCGGGCCACACCCGCTGAACATGTGCTGAGGTTGGTGAGGACGCCGTAGGCGGGGCGGTGCAGGACGTGCTGGAATGTGCCGGTCATCGCGCTCGATATCACGGCCGAATAAGTCGCGGGCCGGTTGCCCACCTGCAATGCGGCTTCCACCTCGCGGATTGAATATTGAGGGGCCGCATTGGGGGCAATGGAGGGGCTTCCCCACGCGCCTAGAAACCGGCCGTCGCGGCTGTCGTAGAGCGCAATACTGATAGTTCCGGAGTCGCTGCCGGTGTTGTGAATCCGGAAATACGAAATGGCGTTCGGATCGACGCCTGAAAAAATCGCGCCTTCGCGGAGCAAAGGCGTGAAACTCCGGTTCATCCGCGCCGGACCCTTGGTGATTTCGCCGACGTTCTCAAACGTATTGCCGGTCAAGGTCGCGGTGATCGCGGTGAAGTTATTGACCGCGATGGAGTTCGACGCACGGTTGACGAACGAACTGCCGGTGATGGTCAGGCTGCTGACGTCGTGCAGGGACTTTTCCGCGCCAAAGGCGATCATGCTGTTGTTGCTGGTGCGCGACCCCTGGGTCACGCGCACACCCGTCAGAACGGCCTCGCCGCCGTTGGGCAAATCGACGGCGTAACTCGGGGTCCCGGTGACGCCGTCATCGAGCACGGTATTCGTGATCGTCGTCTTCAGGGCGCGGCTTTTGATATCGTGCCCGACCTTCGTGCCCGCAAAGACACTGTCGCTGACAACCAGATGCGCGATGGCGTTGATATAGATGCCGTGCGTATAGCCGTCTCCCGCGCCGTTTCCTGAAAAGATCGACCGGCGGATCGTCACGAAGGCGTCTTTATTGCCGTTGGCGAGGATGCCGTTCTGATTGTTGTTGAAGGCGCAGGTGTCGACCGTGAGACGCCCCGCCTGGTGGCGAATCCCGGCGCCGTTCCTACCGTCGGAATCCGTGACGTTGGCGCCTTCGAAGGTAATCTTGCGGACGGTGAGGTCGGCATTCACCACCAGAAGGCCTTTTCGGTTGGAGATCGGCTTGGTGGCGCGCAGGACCGCGCCGCGCCCCGCCCCTTCGATGGTCAGAGGCTTATCGATGGTGGCGACGTCATCGAGATACACGCCGGCATCGAGCACGATGCGATCGTTCGGCTTCGCGGCGGCGATGCCCGCCTGCAAAGTCTTTAAAGCCCGTCCAGGCCCCACATTGATTTCGGCCGCGCGCGCCGGAAGAGCCGCGTACGCAAGAAGTGCGATCACCGAAACGGGAAGCCGTCGCGCCCGCGAACAATCGCGGCTTGCTTCCTTCGACAACAACTTGCGTAACATAACTTTACACCCATCCCTTGCAGCTTTGTGGCGACATTCGGGTAACGTCGCCACCGAGGGAAGGTTGCGTCGATAAACAGCCGGCACGAAGCGATTGCGCGGCCGTGTCGATGCGGCGGAAAAACGCGCGTTAAAATTTTTACACGACCGGCCTGATGAGACCCCTGGGCCGGTAGCCGAGCGACGGGAAGACCGCCTTAAGATTGTCCTCGCCGCGGCGTTGGACGAGAATCTCCTGCAGGACCTGCCGCACGTCCGTGGTGACGCGCAGGTCCCCTTCCCTGAGATCGGCGGGCCGCAAGCCCGGCCATTCGCCGTAAATGCGCCCACCGTTCACGCCGCCGCCGAGCACGAACATGAACGAGCCGGCGCCATGATCGCTGCCGCCCGCCGTGTTCTCGTCGAGACGCCGCCCGAACTCCGTCATGGTGACGACCGTCAGGCGGTGCTGAACGGCGGCGAGATCGGTCCAGAAGGCGGCAAGACTTTGTGAAAGGTGCGCTGCGGCCGGCGGGAAATAGCTGTTCATATTGTAGTGGTGGTCCCAGCCGCCGAAGTCGACGGTCGCCACCTCGAGGCCGACATTCATTTTGACGATATCCGCGACCGAACGTAAGGACGCCGCGAAACCGCCGGCCGGGTACGTCACGCCGCCGGCCGGCAACCGCCCGAGACTTCCTTGCACGCTGCGGACCATGTCCACGGTGGCGCGCGCCGAGGCGGCTTGCGGAGTATCACCCGCATTCAATATCTCGATCACATTGAGATTGTAGTCGCCGCCCGGAACATTGAAGTCGCGCACATCGGGGATGGCGGCGACCCCGCGCCTCCCCTGGAGCGGCGCATGAATGTCCGGCGCGCTGGAAACGGCGCCCAGATCCGCGAGCGTCAGATCGCGCGCCGCCAGATGGCGGGCAAGCCAGCCGCCGAGAATGGGCGCGTCGCCCTCGGTGACGCCCCGCTCCATCATGTTCTGGCTTTCAAAGTGACTGCGCGTGTCGGTCGGCAGGCCCGCCGCGTGAACCACCGCAAGGCGTCCGGCGTCGAACAAGCCCTTCAACTCCGGCGCGCTCGGGTGCAGGTAGAACGGCACATCGTCCAACGGACCGAGCGGAAGGCCGGCATTCTGGCCCTGCGCGGTCACCTTGATCGTCGGACGGCGGGCTTGATAGTCGGGGTCCTGGGCAGGCGCGACCATGGTCAATCCGTCGCAGCCGAAACGCAGGAAGACCACGACGAGGATATCGCGCGATGTCGATGTCTCTGCCGAGAATGCCGCGCGGACACCGGGCGCAAAGGCCGACAGGGCGGCGCCGGTGGAAGCCGATTTCAACAGTGTGCGGCGGGAGAGGGTCATATGGGCCTACCGCATCGCGAATTCAGGAGACGTGGCGATGAGAAGCGCCAGACGCCGCAGCGCATTCTCGATATTCGTGATCCCGCCCGAGGCATAGGCGGCCATGACGCCCGGCGAGGTCATGACATCCTTGAGCAATGCATCCATGGATGCCTGCGGCAGGGTGTAGCCCACCATCCTGCCGACCCAGTATTCCACAATGTGAATGGCCGAGTCGGCGACCGCCGCCGGTGTCTGCTCCCAGAAGCTGGTGCGGAAAGAAGGATGCACCAGCACGTCGAACATCACGTTCCAGAAGTGGTGGTTGCCGGCGCTGGAGAGCCAATGCGCGTCCGTATCGGGCCGTCCGTCCGGCGTCGGCCAGGCATAGAGTCCGTCACCCAAGCCAAAGAGCGCCATGTAGGCCTCATCGTAGGCATTGATGATGGTGTCTGTGGTACGGAACAGCGCCATCAGGCGCTCATAGGGCCGGCGCAGCTTCGCGGGCGGATTGCCCATCTCCGGGCTGAGGAGGATGACCTCCATCACGCGCCCGATCTGGTCGGGCGCGTCGATATTCGCCGTCCAAGCGGCCATGGCGCGGTCGAGCACATTCTGCGGCGGAGAGTCGCCGAAAATGCGCCGGCAAATCTTGCCAACGACAAAACGCGCTGTCGCGGGATGCGCCGCCAGAAGGTCCAAAATCCGCTGCCCTTGCGCCATGGGGCCCTGAAAGGCCGTGCCGGACAGATCGTTGCCCATGAACACGCCCACATCGTTGTTATGCTGCACGGGATTGAAGACAAACCGTCCGGTGAACGGCAGCGGGCCGCGCTCGCCCTCCTGGCCGTGTTCCAACGTCCAGCCCGAGAACGCGCGTGACGCCGCGACGATGTCCTGGTCGGTGAAATGCGAGTTCACCCTGAAGGGACCCGCCGAAACCTGCGGCAACGCGGCATCGGCGGAAACACCGCGGTAGGCCTCCGCGCCCAGCGTGTGAAGCTCAAGCAGCTCGCGCACGTAATTTTCCGTCGGCCGGCCCGCCTTGCTTTCGGCGTTATTCAAATAGCGCAGCATCGACGCGCTGCTCGCCACCGTCTCGAGGAAGGCGCGGAAGTTGCCGAACACGTTGGGCCGGATCACTTCGTTCTCATAGACGATCAGCGCGGCGGCGCCGTAGACATCCTCGTTGCGGCCCACGTTGAAATGATTGGCCCAGAAATCGGCCATGAATTCGCGCAGCTGAAACCTGGAATGAACATTGCGGATCCAGGCCGCCGCGTTCAGTTCCTGTTGAATACGGTGCCGCTCGTTCGGAGCGATGGAGATTTCGGTCTTGCCGACCATGTCCCAGATCGCCGGAATGTCCGTGTACAGATAACGCAGAGGACGGCGCTCATCGACCGCGGGCCATCCCGGGCTTTTACCGGCGGGCAATTGGACCGCGTAGGCAATGCGCATCGTACGCGCCCTAAGGTGTTCCTCGATACGCGGCTCATCACCCGGCGGCGGTTGGAGCTGCGTTGCCACCCAGGCGGGCCATCCCGTCTGCTGAACGGCGGCCACCTCGGCATCGCGGGCGCCGAAGGTCACCCGGCTGAGCGCTCTGTGTTCGAAGCTTCCTGTGGACGGCAGCATGATGCTTCCTAGAAGTCGTAACGGGCCGAGAGCCAAACGAGATGGGCGGAATAGCGCGGCGACGTGATGCCCGAGCCGAGAATCTGCGGCACCGGCGCGGCGCCATAGCCGTATTGCCAGTCATTCGTGGTGTGATGCTGGAACATATAACCGACGCGCAACGTCGTATCGGCGCGCACTTTGTAGTCCCCTGTAAGGTTCACATTGTGCGTCACATCGCGCACGTCCGGGAGGGGAGCCGTGTTCATCACCAGCGCGAAATTCGATCCGATCGCGTTGAACCGGCTGGCGCCGTCGGAAACATAGTAGCCGGCGCCGACTTTCAGAAGCTGAGGGACTGCATCCCAATCGGCCTTGACGCCGACCGTGTGAATGACATCGCGGTTCGCCGTACTCCAGTTCTGGGCCGGATTGGAGAGATTGACCGTCCCCATCAGGTACCCGGTCAGATCAAACTTGATGCGCTCGAAGCTGTAGAAGGCCGTCGCCGTGAGCCGCTTGGCGAGCACGTAGGACAAGTTGGCGTCGAGTTGCACGGATTCGGAGCGTTGCAGGCCCAGCGGCGAGTTCTTGTAGTCGTCCTCGGCATAGAGGCCGGCCGCATCGAGCATGAGCGCCGGGCCCAGTTCAACGGTGGCGCCGCCCTTCGCTTCATTGCGTTTGCGATCCGCCATATTGAATTTGCGCAGCAGCGGATGTTCGATGGATTGATTGAACGGCGAGGCGTTCAAATAGCTTTCGGTGTGACTGAGATTCCACGGCAGCGTATCGTCGTAAATCGATCCGCTTCGGCTGGCGTAGGCGTAGGCGACCCAGGCGGAGCCGGCGGTGAATGTCGTCAGGAGCTTGGCTCTGAAGCTGTGCTCCGAAGTATCGGAAACCTGTTGATATTTCCGCGCGCGGAAGTCGCCGACATAAGAAATCGTCAGGCGGGTGCGCGCGGCGAGGCGGACGCCGACATCGGTTTTCGCCTGCTGGAACGTAAAGCTGTGCGGAAGTTTGTAGCGGATATAGCGGCTGGCGCCCGGAACCAGCGGGCGGACCTGATCCTGGGCCTCGTTGGCGACGTAGCTATAAAGATCGATCGGCGAACGGTTGTCGCGGTCGTCGAGGGTATAACCGGCCGAGACATCGACAGCCGAGGTGGGGCGCGCGGTGACGCCTAGAACGACATGCGCTTTGTACACCTTGCCGTCGAGCGAGGTGCGCGGCAGCGGTTCCGGCACGCTCAATTGCGTCATCGCGGTGTAGGGCAGGAATTCCTCGTCCTGCTTTTGCACCATGTAGGAGACGCGCGCCGTGACGCGCACCTTGGGCGAAAGGGCGTAGGCGCCGGAAATCAACGCCTGATGGGCGATGGATGACGGCGGCAAGCCATATTCACCGAAGGCATTGGGGTAACCCGACAGCGCGCCGCCGGGCCACAGGCCGCCGAGCGCGCGGTTATAGGGGTTCGGCACGCGCACAGACGCGATCCCGTTTGTGAAGACCGAAAGGTTGTAGCTGGCGGACCATTGAAGGCGATCGCCCGTGAAAGCGAGCGACGCGCTGGCCTGGTCCGTCTGATAATCCACGGGCTGCGCGAAAAACACGCCGACGGCGGTGTTCATCTCGTGGCCGAAGGCGAGATTCTGCCCGCGCAACCCTTCCCGGTCACGGTGGCTTGCGCTCAAGCGAATTTCATAGCCTTCGCGCGGATTGACGACGATATCGCCGCCCGCGGCACGCCAATCGACCTTGAGGTCGAGAGGATGAAGGTTTTGCGCGAGGGCCGAGAAGCCGGCCGACGTATTGCTGCCCACCCAGGTGGAGGGCAGCGTCAGAAGCGTGCCGCCGCTTCCAATGAACGGCGTACGCGCGGAATTCGTGTAGGAGCGGGTAAAGCCGTCATAAAAGGCGCGGGCGCGCCAGCGTCCTTGCGTTCCGTAGCTCACCCGCGCCGAAATGGTATCGAAGCCGAAGACGTCGACCGCGGCATTCCAGTTCCGTGCGCCGCCCGAATCCCACGCGTCACCGCCGTCGAGCGCGCCGCGAAAGACCGCGAACGGTCCGCGTCCGATCGGGCCGCCATACCGTCCGACGTGGAAGGAGTTGATGTCCTGATACCCGACGCCGGCCTCGAAATAGCTCGTGGTGAGCGGCGGCGGCATGGTCACCACCGGGGTCGCGCCGAGTTCGAACGACCCGTCCTGCGCCCGCGCAGGGGTGACGGGCAGGACGAGACCGAGGAGCACGAGCCAGCGCTGGGGAACGGGAAATGCCATGCCGCCGCCTACCGGGAAAGCCTGACGCCAGACGGATGGTTCGAGCCGTGCACCGCGCTGTGGCAGTTCAGGCAAGCT
This sequence comes from Rhodospirillaceae bacterium, assembly GCA_041913245.1. Taxonomy (GTDB): domain Bacteria; phylum Pseudomonadota; class Alphaproteobacteria; order Rhodospirillales; family Rhodospirillaceae; genus SHVO01. The sequence continues at coordinate 45,408 of JAYSFT010000003.1, forward strand.
CTGAGCACCATCTGCTTGGATGGCGACACGCCGCCGGGAAGGCTCGCGCCGCTGAAAGGCTGACTATTATGCGTGGAACTGTCGTGACAGTTCTGGCACAGGAACGGCGGGCGCTGCTTCAACAGGGACGCCTGGACCGTGCCGTGCGGCGTGTGGCAGATCGTGCACTGCTCCTGGACCGGCGCGTGTTCCCATAGGAACGGTCCGCGCTTTTCATCGTGGCAGGTCAGGCAGGTGTCGTTGACGGTCGCGCCGCGCAACATGGTTTGTGTCGGCGATCCATGCGGATTGTGGCAATCCGCGCAGGACATTCGCCCTTCGAGCACGGGATGATGCGAAGGCTTCAAGGCCGCCGCGCGTTTGTCCGCATGACAGGAAAAGCAGATGGGCGCCTGCGTGGTTTTCACCAGCACGGGATCCTGCACGGTATGGGACTTGTGACAGTTCGTGCAGGCGATGTCCGAGGACTGATGCAAACTGCCCTGCCAGTGCACGGCCGTGCTGCCCTGATGGCATCCGGCGCAGGTTTCGTTGCGCTTTTCCACCGGGGACGCGCGCGGACCTGAAAACACCACCGACGGCGGTGGGCGGACTTGTTCCCCGCGCAGGCGCGCAACGTGTTCGCGGCTATCGCCGTGACAAGACTGGCATCCCTGATCGGCGACACCGGTTCTCGCGTCCGCCTTCACCATGTGCGCGGCATGAAGGACCGAGGTGACCGCCAGCTGGTCGTGGCAATTCATGCATCCGCCAGGATCGGACGCGTTGCCGAGCGAGCGCTCTTCCTGCGAAGCCGCCGGCGCGGCGAACAAGACCACCGCCAGAAAGAGGGCGCGCGCCACGATCATGTCAGTTCCGCGCGGCGACGAAGTCCGCCTTCCCTGTATCGATGCTTAAGGTCTTTTCAAGCGAGACGTAATGGAAGCGCTGCGCCGCGTGGCCGGCATGCAGCGAAATGCCGATGGTATAATTTTTACCCGCCGCGAAGTCCTTATGCCCCTCGCCGGCCACCATCTTGCGGCTGAAGATGACGGTCCACTTCGTACCGCTCTCGGCGGCCTCGACGGCGACGGCCGGCGCGGCGTTCTCGGCGCGCTTTTCAAGGATCGTACCGTCCACGGCGACCGCGGGCTGCCCCGGATTGAGGCGCGCCTGCCAGTATTCGAGATAACCGCCTTCGGCGCGGATTCTATCGAGTTCCGAGGCCGGCTTGACCTCGGCCCCGCCCTTGCGGCTCAAGGAGACGCGCGAGCGCGACAGGTATTTCTGGGTCTCGCCGTTTCCGCCGCTCGGCATGCGCGTCAGATTGTCATGACAGGTGGCCCAGCAGCCCGCGCGCGCGGCCTCTGGCACTTTTCCATCATCGATCATCACGGCGAGCTTGGTGGCGAAATCCTTGTCCATTCCCGCGTCCGGTTGCCGGCCGGGATCGACCTCGACACGGACATAGATATTCTGACCGTCGTGTGCCGCCTTCACGTTCGCCATGACGAAGCCCGGCTTCCCCGCGATCGGCGTGGGCTCGGTGCTTTTATCGTTCACAAGCAGCTTGCCCGAGGCCTTCTCCTCGCCCTCGTGACAGCCCGCGCAGTTCTTGCCTTCGCGGAATTTGCCGGCGCCGCTATGGTCGGATTGCGTCAGCAGCATCTCCCACGACATCTGCGCGGGATAAAAGAGAACGACGTCTTTGCCGCCCACTTTATTCCAATCGAGCGCCTGCGCTTCGAAAGAAAGAAAGAGCGCGGCGGAAGCGCATGCGAATTTCGAGATTCCGGATGACATCGGTTTCGTCCTCAGCCTATCGTTTGCGCGGGAGCGAGGGGCGCATGAACACGGCAAACACTTCGGTCACAAGATACGGCGCCGCCGCCGTGGCGCTGCACTGGATCATCGCCGCCTGTTTGTTGGTTTCGGTGGTCCTGGGTTTGATCCTCGGCAACGTCGAGGAAAGCGAGTCCACGGAGCAGGCGCTCGCGATTCACAAGTCCTTCGGTATCGCGATCTTTGCCCTGATGCTTGCGCGCCTGGCCTGGCGCATGACACACCCGGCGCCGCCCCTGCCCGCGACCATGCCGGCGTACCAACGCGCGCTCGCCGCGCTCACACACGGACTGCTTTACGTCACGTTGCTGGCGATGCCCGTCGTCGGGTATGTCGCGGTCGCCGCGCGCGGCCGCGAAACCCGATTCTTCGGGTTGTTCGACGTGCCGCAGATGACACCGCTGAGCCGGATGCTGTCGCAGAACGCGACCACCGTTCACGTCTACGGTCAGTATGTGATTTACGCGCTGCTTATCGCGCATATCGGAGCCGCTCTCTACCATCATATTGTACTTAAGGATGACGTGCTGACGCGGATGCTGCCGCGCCGGTCCCCGGAGAAGAACGCGCCCCAGGCGACGGTCTGACCGTCCCCGGGGCTTGCGCCCTGACGCCGCATCCGTGATCGCGCGGACGGGCGCCATGATGCTCGGGCCTTAGTAGGAGATCCCGCCGCCCGGCAAACCGCCACCGTCGCCGCTGCTCTGCGGCGCGTTGACCGCACAGGTACTCGTCATATTGATCGAGACGGAGACGGCATTGTTGACGATGGTCTGGCTGACGAGCGCGGCCGGCGGAGCGCCGGAGGGATCGGTCACGATCATGTTCACGCGGATCTGCTCGGCGGTCGGATTGAAGCCGATCTGGCTTTCGATCTGCGACCACGGAATGGTGTAGGACGCATTGGCCTGCGTCGCGAAGTCCATGCCGCCCGGATTGAGCAGCGTTCCGGTCGCTTCGTCGCGCACGAAGAAGCGATAGGTCACGGCCGCGTTGGCGAAGTTGTGGATTTCGATCTGCGCCGGATATCCGGCCGACGCGAGACGCGACGTGTGGATGCTGGGCACCATGATCTGGTTGGAGGCCGCGCTGCTGACCTGCGCGAGGCTATACTTGCAAACCGAGGCGTTCTCGAAATATTTGGCCGTTTCGTTCAGCGTGACGTGCTGATAACCGGCAAGCGCTTGCGGGCTCTGGATATAGAACGAGAACTGCACGTCGGCGTTATCGCGCGTCACGGCATTCGCCGCGACCAGGATCTGCGACATGGAGAGTTGCAGCGTTCCCGCCGTCGGGACGTTGTAGGTGGCGGTTCCGTAAGCGGTCGCGGTTCCCGAACCGACGACCGTCACGGTGAAGGTCGCGGCGGTGCCGCCGGCATTCACAAGACGCAGATAAGACAGGAACGGCGGCGTCACGTAGAGCGGCGCGACAACGGCATAGAGATTGCCGTTCACCGCCTGGGTGCGTTCACGGCCCGGCGCTCCGGCCGCGGGAACCGCGCCTTCGAACTGGCCCACGAGGAATTTCGCGGAGTCCATCGTGGTCGCCGCCTGGTCGGCTGCAAGAGCCGTCACGCTCGCGCCAGCGCACAGCATAGCCGTGAGCATTTTCAGACCCGTACGCATCTTATGGCCTCCCTAAAAATGGAATCCCCTGGATCGCGGCGCAGTTGCCGCTCCCTTCAGAGACGCCCGGGAGGAACCGATTATTCCTGTGCGGATCAAAAAAACAGCGCCCCTCCTGCGGTACCTTCGTGTTTGCAAACATGCCGTTAGCGGCCGTCCCCGCCGAGACTAGGAGGTTGGTTCACCGCGCACATGGTCGTCACGTTCAGGGTCGCATTGAGGCGATCATTGATGACCGTCTGGCCCAAGAGGACCGCGGGAGCCGCGCCGGAAACGTCGCTGACCACGACGTTGGCGTAGATCTGGCTGGACGTCGGATTCCAATTGATCTGACGTTCAATGTCGGACCAGGGAATGGTGTAGGACGCATTCGCCCGGGTCGGGAAGTTCATTTCACCGACGACGTTTCCCGACGTCGATTCAATGATGGTGAACCTGTAAGTCGCGGCTGCACTGGCGAAATTGTGAAGCTCTATGGCGCTCGGATAACCCTGCACGGCCAATTGCGACGTGTGGACATGCGTCAGAATGGCGCTGGGCGCCACGGCGCTGATGGCGTCCTGGATCGTCCACTTGCAGACCGACGCGTTCTGGAAAAAAGTCGCGTCGGGGCTGTGCGTGACATGCTGATACCCGGCCAGCGGCTCCGTGCTTTGCAGATAGAACGAAAAATTCGTATCGGGGGCGCGAATGGTGGCGCTCGCGGCGACCAGCACCTGCGACATCGAGTATTGGATCGAGGCGCGCGACGGGATTTGGAAGGTCGCGGTGCCGTAGTTCGTCCCGGTGGGCGAGCCCACGACCGTCACGGTAAATGCGGCCATCGCGGCGCCGCCGTTGAAAAGCCGCAGGTAAGAATAAAATCCGCCCGTACCGATGTAGAGCGGCGCGACGACCGCATAGGCGGACCCATTGACCGCTTGGGCGCGCTCACGAGTCGGCGTGGCGGTCACGGCGGCAGGCGCCCGCCCGGTCTGAAATTGAAGCGCATCAAGAGCGGAAGATCCGGCCTTCGCGGGATCGGCGGCCAAAGCCTGAAAAGCCCCGCCGGCCAACAGCAAAAACGCCCCCAGGGTCCCTCGAACGGACATCATATCAACCTGTTACCATGAGGCCCCGGCCCCTCAATCCCCGCATCGATCAAAGGCCTTCAATTGTGGACTGGCAAGGCAAAAATGGGAGAATCTTGGAATAATTGGGCTATCAAGCGCGTCTACGGGAGGCAAGGCTTGGTGTTGGACGCCATCGGCGCGCCGCTCAGAAAGGGTCTGGGGGCGCCAAAGGCGGCTGGGGCGATAGACGACCGTGGTTTTACCACCGCGCGACTTGAGTTTGATTCGGGGGACGCGTGACGGCGAGCCATGAGGATGATTTTGCCCGGGCGCTGACGGCGCAACTGCCGGCGTTGCGACGGTATGCCACCGTCCTGGTGGGCAATACCGCCGCGGCTGACGATCTTGTGCAGGACTGTATCGAACGTGCGTTGCGCCAATGGACAAAGCTTGAGCATCTGGAACGGATCGGCGGGTGGCTGCGCTCCATCCTGCACAACCTCCATATCGACGGGCTGCGCCGGAGTCAGCGTCAAGGCATGACCGTGGACCTTGCCAACGCCGAAAACGATTACGCCGTTGTCGCACCCGGACGCGATTCGGCGGCGGCCGTGGATTTCGACCGGGCGCTGCACCGCCTCAGCCTCGAGCACCGGCAGGTGCTTTTGCTGGTCGGGCTTGAGGGCCTTAACTACCGCGAAGTGGCCGAGGAGCTTGGGGTTCCCGTCGGCACGGTGATGTCGAGACTGGCGCGCGCGCGCGAGCGCCTGCGTTACGAGATGGAATTTCCGCCCACGTCGCATGTGAAACAAAAGTCATGACCGAGCATATGCGACCGACAGAAGAAGAACTGCACGCGTTCATCGACGGCGAACTCGATGCCGCGCGGACCGCGGATATTGAAGCGGCGATTCACGCGGATGCCGAGATCGCGCGCCAGGTTCACGCTTACCGCGCGGATAAGGCGCGCCTGGCGCAGATCTACGCGCCGTTGCTCGAACGGCCGACGCCCGAGGAATGGCTGGCCAGGATCAACCGGCGGACCGTGGTTTCCCTGCCGGTCAAGACATCGCGCCGCGGCGTGATCGGCATGGCGATTGCCGCCAGTGTCGCGGCGGCGCTCGGCGCCACGATCGCCTATCGCCGATTCTCGGCGCAGGACGGCGAATCCTTGATCGCCGCCGCCTTGGCCGCACACACGATGGCGCGCGGCATCACCGCACAGCCCGTCCCGGACAATATGCTTGCGGAATTGGCCGGCGTTGCGATCAAGGCGCCGGATCTTTCAAAGATGGGGTTCTCGCTCGTCGGCATGCGCACGGTGGACGGACCCCGCGGCGGCGCGGCGGCCGTGCTGGCGTACCGCGATGCCGGCGAGCGGCTATTCACGCTCTATCTGAAACGTTCGCCGGGCACGCCGCAATTCGACATGATCAAGCGCGGCGATACCCGGATTTGCGTATGGCAGGACGATGTCCTCAGCACGGTCATGCTGGCGGACGTGCCGGCGGCGGAAATGCTGCGGCTCGCCAGCCTCGCCTATTCGGGTCTTACGGCTTAGAAATCAGCGCCCCGCGCCGAGGATGAGGGCTTCCGGCGCGAGCTGCGCTGGTGTATGCGGCGCCGTGACCTTGTAGTGCACGGCTTCGTCGTTGAAGGCGAAGCCGAGCACATAGCCGCCCAGCACAAGATCATAGACGAACTGGCTGCCGAGGATGAGGGCGGGGGTCTCCGGCATGAGGTACATCGTGCCGTGGCCGACCTTCCACAAACGCCCCTCCTCATCCCAGCTCTCGCTATACACCGCGAGCCAGGTGTCTTCGTCGATATAAAGACGCCGGCGGGGCGCGATATGCGATTTGCCCGGCGCGAGCGTGCCTTCCACCACCCACACGCGGTGCAGTTCGTATCGCAGGGCATCGGGGTTGGCGTGCCGGGGGCCGAGAACGTCACGCGACGGCGTCAAATAGAAACGGTTGTTGTTGTAAGGCACATACATCTCGGCCTTGCCGACCAGCTTGAAGTCGTAGCGGTCGGGGCCGCCGAAAAAGATGTAATACTCATCGAGGGTCTGGAACCCGGAGGCGTCGGGATCGGGCGTATCATATGACAGCGACGGGCCACGCCGCGCGCGGCGCTCGCCGGGCAAATAGCGCCAGGCCGCGAAGCGGTCGCGCACGATGTTCAAAGGCTGCCAAGCCAGATAGCCCTCGCCGTATTTGCCGGCGGGCGCATCGAGGATGTGCAGCGTCTTATAGTAGTGAGCGCCGGCCGTGGCGGGCGTAGCGTTCGGATAGTAGTAGGGGAAGTCGGCGACTTCCTTGTAGCGCGCCGTCAGGTCGATCCGGCCGTTGGCCGAGACGACATAGGTGCTGAGCCGGGTTTCGCGGGCCGCGCCCCAAAAGGCGAGCAAATGGTTCCAGACCACTTCGTGGCCGTTTTTCGGAATCGGAAAAGGAATACCGGCCGCGGCGTTCGCGACGCCGTTCGCGATCCCTTCCGACGCCGCGCGGGCCCGCGTCGCGTTCAGGAAGACATTGTCATAGACATATTGGGGCGCCGCCGCGGAGCGCCGCGTGGGATAGATATCCATCCGGTATGTTGGATATTGCGCGAACAGCGCCTTCGCGCCTTCGGGCAGCTTGGCCGCGTGCCCGCCGGCATTCGCGGCGGTAATGGAAAACAGCGGCTTGTCGGCCGAAAAAGGATCGGGACGTTTGTCCCCTTGCCGAAATCCGGGATCGGCCCGCGTGTAGCCCCCGGTCCACTCCGGGATTGTGCCCGCGGCATTCCCCGCGCGCTCGGCACCCATCGGCGTCAGCGCCCCTTTCAGGGCCTCCGCCTCCCCCATGCTGGCCGCTCCGATGGCGCCCCCGGACGCAACCAGCAGCCCAAAAACGATAAAAAGCAGGCCGTTCCGAGCCATTCCCGCCCCCTCCGCCATGACCGGCGGATAAAGGCCATGATAAGGTGGGCGAAGGCGTTCAACCAGACCATAGATGTTTGAGACACTTAGGACTTTGAGGAACTTGGGGACCTTGGGGGCGAGCGTGAGCGGGCGCAGGGCGAAACGGCCCGCGCTTTTTTTGCTCATTGCAGCCCTTGTGGGGCGTACGGCCGCGGGATCGGCGGCCGAACTGGTCAACAACGGCGACACAGCCGTCCGTTGGGACAATACGATCAAGTATAGCGCCGCCTACCGTTTGGGCGCCGCCGACGCCCGGCTTATTCAAAGTCCGAACGCCGACGACGGCGACCGCAACTTCCATGCGGGCGTGATCTCGAACCGTCTCGATATTCTCTCGGAACTCGACGCGAACTTCGGCCGCTGGGGCGCGTCGGTGAGCGCGGCGGCCTGGTACGACAATGCCTACAACAACGCCCCCGACGCGGACACCTCGCCGCAGCGCGCGATATACCCGGTGCGCGATCACTTCTCGTCGGATGTACGCGATCTTCACGGACGCTACGTCGAACTGCTCAACGCCTTTGTCACGGGGAGCGCCGATCTCGGCGGCATGCCGGTGTCGCTGCGCGCGGGCCGCCATACCGTCCTATGGGGCGAGAGCCTGTTTTTCGCTGCAAACGGCATCGCGGCGGGCCAAGCCCCGATCGACACCATCAAGGCGATGAGCGTGCCTCTCTCCCGCGCCAAAGAAGTCTTCATGCCGGCCAACCAAGTCTCGCTGAGCGCGCAACCGCATCCGGGCATGGTGATCAACGCCTACTACCAGTTCGAATGGCGCAAGAGCCGGCTTCCCGGCGTCGGCAGTTATTTCAGCGCGGCCGATTTCGTGGATGCCGGCGGCTACCGGCTGTATGTCGGACGCAACCAGTATCTCGGCCGCGGGAGCAGTCAGGACGCGAAGGGCGGCGGGCAGTTCGGCCTCGCCGTGCGATTCATCCGGAACGACTTCGATGTGGGCTTATACGCGCTAAAGTACCATGCGAAAGAGCCGCAGCTCTACATGCGGCCCTATCCGCGCGCCGTGGCCGCAGCCGCGCGCGAACGCAGCGCCGAAGTCGAACGGCCCGCCGCTTACGGCTCCGCGCCGGGTGTTTATGCCGGTCCGTCCAATCCGCTGCAAAGCGATCCGATCTACGATTTCGGAACCGGCACCGGTGAAGTGGGCGACTACGTCTTCGTTTATCCGGAAAACATTCAGATTTACGGCGCGAGCTTCAGCGGTTACCTCGGGGACAGCAACGTCGCCGCGGAAATTTCCATGCGCCGGCGGGCGCCGCTGGCGAGCAAGGCCCTGCTGATCACCGGCGGCGCGTCCTGGGATGCCGACAAGAACGCCCTGTTCGCACGCGGCGACACGCTGCACGCCCAAGCTTCGATCGTCAGCTCCTTCGCGCCCAACCGCGCCTGGGACAGCGCCTCGTTCAGCGCCGAGATCGCCGCCAATTCGCGTCTCAAGCTGACGCATAACGCCGCGATGTTCGACGATAGCCGCACGCGATCCTACGTCGGTGGGCGCGCCTTGTTCGAGCCGATCTACTTCGCCGTGTTTCCGGGCATGGATATTTCCGTTCCCCTGAGCGTCGGCTACGGGCTGGCGGGACGTTCGAGCGTGGATTCCGGGCAGGTGTCCAAAGCGGGGAGTTTCGAACTGGGTTTATCGGCCACGTATCGCGCGGTGTGGCGCGGCAGCCTGACCCTTACGCGTTTCCTGGGCGCGCCCGACCGCCAGCCGTTCGCCGACCGGCATTTCGTGTCGCTGAGTATCCAGACGACCTTTTAGTCAGAGCCGCGTGACATATCCGTCGAGCTTGGACTCGCGCGGCACGCCCGACGTCTCCGGCGCGCCAAGGTACAAGTATCCAACAACATGATCGTCGGGACCGAAGCCGATGGCTTTCTTGACCTCGGGATCGTAGGCGGCCTGGCCGGTCTTCCACATCGTGCCAAGGCCGAGCGCGTGCGCGGCAAGCACCATGTTCTGGAACGCCGCCCCCACGGCGACGATGCGCTCGATCTCGGGGATCTTTCCCGGCGGCGCGGTATGCGCCGCGACCGCGACGATGGTGGGAGCGCGCATGACCTTCAAGCCTTCCTTCAGCACCTCGTCTTCGGTGGCATCCGGAGAAAGCCGGCGGCGCAGCGCGCTCATGGCGGCGCCGAGGATCTTGCGCCGGTCGCCTTCCAGCACCACGAAGCGCCACGGCGAAAGCCGCCCATGGTCGGGAGCGCGGACGCCGGCCTTCAGGATGATGTCGAGTTGTTCGCGGGTCGGTCCCGGCGCGGCAAGCTTGATGGCCGACGCGCGGCTGGTGATGGCGGTGAGAACGTCCATGAGGTCCCTCGTGTTCAAGCGCCTTATATATGAGGACCCGGCGGACAAAAAAAGACCCGCCGAAGCGGGTCCTTATTCTAGGGTGTGTTGAAGTCATGTCGAATCGCCAACACGCCCTAGAGTCTTGTTTGGTCGCACGTTCTACGGCGAACCGCGCCGGCGAAAACCGGCCCCTAAAAGAGGCGCGCCTCCGCGCGCAGCACTTCGCCGGAACGTGCTCACAGCTAGGGCGGCATCGCCGCCCAATAGAGGGCCGCGACGGCGTTATATTGCGTGCCGATGTCCACGACGCTGTCCGTGCGCGCGGTCAGGCTGATGAAATTGTGCCAGTCGTCTTCGGCCATGATGTCGCCCGGCTTTGTATCTCCGTCATAGGTCCACAAGGCATAACCGACATAGGCCCATTGCTTCCTGCCGTCGGCGCGGGTGTAGACGCTCCAATCGCCTTGCGGAACGGCGTCGTCCGGCGCCAGGAAGGGATGCCACATCTCGCACGCCTTCACGCAGCGCGGCTCGGTGCCGATGTCGCGGCCGACCGCGGCCCGGATCAGCACGCCCCGGCGCTGGCCATGACCGCTGCCTGATTGGAAGATATAGGAGTCCCGGCGATAGAGCGTCTTTCCATCCGCGTTCGCCAGCACACGGCCGATGCGGTGACTTTCCTGGAACGTGACTCCCGCGGGCATGAAGTTGCGCGCGACGAAAGCGATATTCCAGTCGGGATGAACGCCGCGCCCATTGGCGTCGCCGGCGGCGAGATCGCCCGCGTAGGTGTAGAGACCGAGCCCCTTGTAAGTCCACTGGCGGATCCCGTCGGCGCGGTCGACAGGCACGAAGTCGCCTTTGGCGGCGGCGAGTTGGGGCGCGGTCATGGCGCGCCACGGACAAGGCGCCTTGCAGGCCGCACTTTCTCGGCCCGCCTCGCCCGTAAACACATAGAGCGTCCAATTGCGGTCGTTCAGGAGGGTAAGGCCACCAGCATCCTGCACGTCACGCACGCCGAAGTCGGCGGGAATACCTTCGAGGCCCGCCGGATAATGCAGCGCGGCCTTCCAGCCGGCGGGCAGCGGAACGTCGTCCGTAATCTTCGCGAGGCGCGCGCCGCGCTCGCCGATCTGCGGTCCGCGCCCGTAACGCTTCGGGCTGTTGCCGCCCACGGAGCCCGGATCGACATCCTCGACGTAGGTATAGAGCGGCTTGCCGCTCAGCGCCCACTGTTTGGACCCGTCGGCGCGCGTGACAAGCGACCACATCCCGACCGGCTCGGCGTTCGGCAACGCCAGCGCGGGCCGCCACTCCCGGGCGCAGTCCCCGACGCATGTCGACGCGCCGGCGGGGTCTTTCGCGTAGGTATAGAGCGTCATGCCGCGCGAGTCGGCATAAGCGGTCTGGCCGCGCCCGGAAAGCGCGGCGCTTTCCTGGTCCATGCCATATCCGGCGTGCTTGCCGAGGGACTGGATGGTGATGCCTTTCGGTGTGGAAAGCGGTGCGAACTCATCCACGTTCGCGGCGGACAGCGCGGCGACGGATAGGACCGCGGCGAAGATGTTCTTGTGCATCGCTAGACCATGATTTCGCTGATGGTGCGCGAGGTGCCGTTGCTGCGCTCGCCCCAGGAATTGACGGGAACGCCGAAGGCCTGCATGACCGAGAGGCTGACGCGCGTGACGGGATCGCCGGAGGCGAGCACATGGATCCCCGTCCTGACGCGCTTTCCGGCGCTGCCCACCGTGATGAGCGGCACCTTTTCCAGCCCGTGGACACGCGCGTCGGAATGATCGGTCTGCCAGAGGATCAGCGTACGATCGAGCAGAGAACCGGGGCCTTCCTTCACGGCGTCCAGGGTTTTCAGGAAGTCGAGGAACACGAGGTTGGCCCAGGTGTTGAACTCGAAGACGTCCTTCTGGTAGCCGAGCGATTCATCGACGGACTCCTCGTGGGTGGCCATGTGCCAGGTGTAAGCGCTGCCGGCCTTGCGCAGATTCATGGAATCGACCATGACGTTGAACACCTGGCTTTGGCCGCAGGCTGCCGCATAGCCGAGCAATCCGGCGAACAGCTTGGAGTTCTGCGCCGCATCTTCCAAGACCGTACCGGGCGCGGCCTCCTTGACGGCCTCGGGCACACGGCAGGCCGGCAGCGGCGCGGGTTTCTCCAGCTCGATGGCGAGCTGCTGCTCGATCTGCCGGATCGAGGTGAGATATTCGTCGAGGCGCCTCTTGTCCGCGGCGCCAAGTTCCTTGCGCGTCTCGTTCAGATGCTCCGACACATTTGAAAGCACGCTTTTGCGCGCCATGGCCATCGGATCGGGCTCGAAGGTCGCCGCATTGGGGTCCTTGAATTCCGGCCCGAAGATGCGGGTATAGAGCGATGTCGGCGACGGTTCCGACGGATTGAGCGAGGCGCCGCTGCGCTGGCTATAACTTTTGCGCGCACCGCTGAGGTTCACTTCCAGCGAGCGGAATCGTCGGCGCGAACCGATCTGCTCGGCGATCTTCGCATCGACGCTGGGCCCGCCTTCCGTGCCGAAGGGGATCGCCCCGGTGGTTGCGATCTGCGAGGTGGTCGTATGGGTCTGCAGCGGGCGGCCTTCGATGAAGTACTTCATGCCGCTGAAGATGTTCATGCGGTCGCGGTACGGGTCGAGCACCTTCAGTTGGATGTTGTTCTCGAAACCGGGGCCGATGACCTTCGGCTCCCACATGCCGGGATTGAGGCCCAGGTGCTGGAACCAGGTCCCGAACACGGGCGGCAGAGCCTGACCGTTGTCGGCCCAGGCGTCGCCGTGGGTATTGAGGAAACAATCGAGCACCGGCAATCCGACGGTGACGACACCGCCGCCCATCAAGCCGCGAAGAACGGTTCTACGGTTGGTCTTCATCTGGAGCCCTCCACCGAGGTGCGAAGCGCGGCATCCGTCCGAGGTTCAAGGATCGGCGCGGCGCGGTAGAATTCGGGACTGGTCGCGATGCGGCGCATCAGCGCGGGCACCACATAGTTGTCGGCTGCGAAATCCTGCTTGAGCGGCGCGACCCATGCGGCGGCTTCCGCTCTCGCCGGAGTCCGGCCCAACGCATAGGCGCTGATCCGGTCGACGAGGCAGGAACTGGCGACGGAATTGTCATGGACCGCCCGGCCGAGGTCCGCGCCGTTGGTGAACTTCACGCCGTCGAGTTCGCCGGCGGTGTCGAGCGGAACGCCATTCTCCGCCGTGCGATAGGAACCTCCGCCGTCAAAATTCTCCAGGGCAAGCCCCATGGGATCGGTGATCTTGTGACACCCCGCGCAGACCGGGTTCGCCGCGTGCGCCTTGAGGCGCTCACGCGCCGTTCTGTAGACCGGGTTCGACGTGTCCTGAACGATGGTGAAACTCACGTTGCCGGGCGGCGCGGGCACTTTCTGGCACAGGAAAATCTCGCGCAACGCCTTACCGCGCAGAGTCGGGGAACTGCGGCCCGGATGCGAGTGCAGGGTCACGAAGGCGACTTGCATCAGAACGCCGCCGCGCGGATCGTTCGCCGCGAACTCGTAGGGCAGCCATTTCTCCGGCGCGCCGTTCGGAACGCGCACCGCCAGGGGCACCTGATAGATTGCCGCAAGCGGCCGGGTGAGGTGGGTTTTCTTGGTCGTGAAAATGTCGCGATAGTCCCCCCGTTCATTCAGCACCACGTCGACGATGGTGCGCAGGGTCTGCTCCTGCGCGTCTTCGGCGACCTGGGCACTGAATTTCGGATAGATCGCGTTGTCCTTGGTGAGCGTGCCGAAATCCTCGAAATGGAGCATGTCCGCGAAGAACGCGCGCAACCCGCTTTCCAGGCGCGGCGAGGCGATCATGCGGTCCACCTGCCGGGCCAACCCTTGCGGCGTGTCCAGTTCGCCTTTGCGCGCCGCCGCGAACAGAGCGCGATCCGGCCCGGCGTTCCAAAGGAAGAAGCTCAAGCGCGAAGCCTTGGCGTAAGCGTCGAGACGCAACTCGCCGCGCCGGTCGGGATCGGCTTCAAAATTTTCCTGGCGAAAAAGGAATTGCGGTTCCGACAGCATCGCCGCCAGCGACAGGCCGAGGCCGGCATAGAAGTCCTTGAGGCCGGCGGCCGCTTCGCGCGCGGAGCGCACATGCAGCCGCAGTTCGCGGTCGCTGAGCGGACGGCGGAACAGAAGTTCGCCGACCTCGGTCAGGAACTGACCGGCACAGGCATCGTCCGGCGCCGCCGCCGACTTCGGTTTGCAGCGAACCATGAGCTCGCGGCGCTGTTCGTCCAGCACCTGGGCCGCAATGGAGCGCGCGATGACGTCGTATTGCTCCATGCCCGAGGGCGAGATGTTGGCCTGGCTGGCGCCGACCTCCAAAAGCCCGTCGATGCGGAAACCCGGATCGAAACGGCCGCCGATCTTGATGGCCGAGCCGAACACGTCGGCGATGATCTGGGTGTATTGCTCCGGCGTCAGGCGGCGGGCGGGCGTCTCGCGGTCGGGCGCCGCCGCGTGTGAGGCCGAGAGCCCCAGCGCCAGGGCCGCAATCGACCCGATCAGAAACCGGCGTAATGTCATACGCTCAACGTCCCCCTACTTCGCCTCATCCGCCGGAACGACGAACACCGGCACGGCCTCGATATGATAGGCCGCGGAGATCGCCTGGTTCTGGCCGTCCTTGTCGGGACCGGCGTCCGCGTAGCGCTTCATCAGGTAATAGACTCCGGGGATGTCGTTGATGATCATCCCCTCGTAGGCGAGACCGCCCTGCGCGATGGCGAAATAAATGTCGCCCCACGGCTGATAGCCGCCGATGAAGCCGTTGAGCCGGCCGCCGGGTTCGATGGCCATGCGCAGGTGCGTATGGGACAGGCGGAACTCCGTGAACGAAAGCGTGTCCAGGAGCAGCTGAACATTGCCGTGTTCCGTGATCGTGAGCTGCTTGTTCCTGATCTCGCCCTTGAGCACATGATGCGAGCGGGGATCGGGATCGGCGCGATAGGTGGTATCGGGGGTCACGTCGCCGCCCGGACCGAAGACCAGCTGCTCGACCGCGCGGTCGAAGGTGATGGTGACGGGGCCGTCCTTGTCCAGATCCTCGCCGCTCACGGTCATGAGCCAGGCGGGGATCGTCTCCTTCATGGAGCCCCAAATGAAATCCCAGAAGGTCGGACGGAAATTGAACGTGCCGCGGAACTGTTCGATACAGCCGAGCGCGCGGAAAAGCTGGTTGTCGATCCCCTTCTCCTTGGTCATCGGCTCGGTGAAGGAATTGGGCCCGGCTTTGTTGTCGAGGTTGAAGCCGAAGGAATAAAGACCGCTCACGCCTTTCAGCTTGGGATCCGTCACCGCCCAGGGATGCACGAAGGCGTTCACGGGCCGGCCGTTGATGCGCCCGCGCATGCGCAACTTGTCACGCGCGTTCGCCGCGGCGATGTCGTCTTCGCCGGCGTAGTCGTCCATCAGTTTTTTGACATCCGCGGGCGAATAGCCGAGCAGTTCAAAGGACTTTGCGTATTGCTCGCGGGTCGGCGGGTTGACGCCGCCCACGCAGTCGCCGTCCTGGGAGTAGCTGCCCAGGCTGAACCACTCGATGGCGTAACTGCGGCTTTCGAGCGCGTGAGCGGACGACCCCGCGCCGATCATCACGGCCGCGAGCGCGAACGCCTGCAGCCCCTTCCCATGGCCTTTGGTCACTCCCGGTCCTCCCATGCGCCGGGGCCCTCCTCCGAGGCCCGTGCAATGGGAGGAAGTGTACATCAAAAAGGCCGGATCGCACCTCTTATGAGGGCGATCCGGCCTTTTGCGAAATCACTGAAAAACCGCGTGTTTCAGGCGGAAGCGGCCTAGAAATCGGCCGCCAGCGTGGCGGTGAAACGCCGTTGGGGCAGGTACTGGAAGAAGAGGTTGTTTCCGCCCTGGAGGTCCCAGGAATAGACGTTGGTCACGTTCTGAACGCGCACACGGACATTTCCCGACACGTCCGAGACCCGGAAGCGGTAGCGGGCCCCGAGATTGAGGACCGCGCGCATCGGAATGTCGGCGCGGTTCAACGAATTGCCGTAGCCGCGGTCGTTATATTCAATCTGGCCTTCGAGCGAGAAACCCTTCCACGCCGCGGGGCCGTATTGAACGTCCAGGCGCGCGGCGCTTTCATCGCGGCCCAGGGGCACATTCCCCAACAGGCCCTGATCGACGAGCGGGCCGGACACGCGCGGCTGCAGAATGACGCCGCCCGCGACAATGTTGAGGCCCGGCAGCGGCTGGCCGGTGAAGGACACTTCCATGCCGCGCTGACGCAGATTGCCGACGCTGGTGTAAAGGTTGGTCGTGTCGCGGTCGAAGAACGGCTTCGAGATCTGGAACAGGGCGCCGTTCATGCGCAGACCGGGACGGATCACATACATGAAGCCGAGTTCGGCTTGCTTCGTGAGCGTCGCGGGCACGGCCTCGCCGCGGTTACGCGCGTTCTGAGGGGTCGAACCGCCGTCTTCGAAACCCTTCGTATAGCTGGTGAAGAACGTAAGATCCTGGGTCGCCTTCACCGACAGCGAGCCGTTGTAGAGCCACGGCGTCTGCTTCAGCGACGAATTCCCATTGACCGGATGCGTCAGGTCGCGGCTGTAGGTCGTTTTCTGGATGCCGATATTCATGTCGCCGACGTTGCGCCATTGGCCGACATACTGGATACCGCCGGTCAGCTGCTTGGCGCTATCGAGGCCTTGCGCCGCGTGAACCCACACCGGCTCCTGCACCTTCAGCACGTCGTTGATGTTCGCGCGGCCATAGTTGAACTGCGCGCTGCCGCCCGAAGGACGCGAAAGCTCGCGGCCGCGGGTCATCAGGTAGACCGTATGACGGAAGTCGCCGGAGGTATAAACGCCCTGCGCCTGCACTTCGCCGGACAGGGTCTTGATCATGATCGGAAGAAGCTTCTGGAACACGACGTCGGTCGTTCCATCGGGCTGTGTATTGTTGAAGAACGTCGTGTGGTCTTCGCGGCGATCGTAGGTCGCCCGGAACAGGCCGGCGCGGAGAGTCCAATTATTGGTGAGCTTCGCCGAACCGACGGCGCCGTAATTCGTGTCGTGCTGCTGCCACAGGTTCCATTCCTGCGCGACGTTCACGCCGCGCAGTTGCTCGGGCGGCAGCCAGTCGCCGCCGACGAAAATGAACGGTGTGCTCTCGCTGTGTTTGCGCAGGGCCCGGCCCCAGAAGGCGTTGAGTTCGATCCCGTCGTTCGGCGTGAAACGCATCAGCCCCGCGTAGGAATTATCGTCGGCGTCGGCCTTCTGATCGTTGACGGCCCGGGTATGCTCGATACCGCCGCCGATGCTGAGCTTGCCGGGAATGACCGGGATCTGCGTGTCCACCTCGAGACCCGTCGTATCGTAGGGGCCATAGGTGGCGACAACGCTGGTCACCTGCTTGTCCATGGGCTTGCGCAGGCGGATGTCCACCACCGCGCTCGGCGCAGGGAACGGGAACGTGAGCGCGTTCACGCCGACGCGCACGGTGAAGCCGGCGAAAAGACGGTCGACGAGGATGTCGCCCGGGCCCGTCGCAGGCCGGTCGAAATACATGCCCTCGATACGAACATTGCCCGATTGCTGCGGATTGAAGCCGCGGGCGTTCTTGGCGTCGTAAAGACCGATGGTTTCGTTGCCGACCGTCGTGCCGAACGCATCGTCGGCCGCGGCAACCGCGTTATCGTTGGCGCGCTGCGCCCATGCACTTGAAACCCCGACGCTCGAACATCCAAGCGCAATAAAGGCCCAACGAACCAAACTCGTTCGCACGATATCCCCCAAAAAAGACGATCTCCGTTGGGGCTACCAATGCCATATCCAAGGGCGTCCGGCCATAGCCGCCAACCCTTTGATACTTCAAATTTTACGTGATCAGGCCGCTTCCGCCCGGCAAGCGAAAAGGCCCGGATCGCTCCGGGCCTTCTGTAACGTCATCGAGGAAGTTTGCCCTCGATCTCCTGGTAGACCTTGGCGACCGCCAGCGGGATTTGGGACCCGCTGAGGGCCCAGTCCTTGTAGGGCCCGAAATCGGCCTGCTTGGCCGCTTCGCAATTCTGCGGCGATTCGCACTTCGCCCCCGTTGCATGGACGCGTTTCACCTCGGCGATCACGGCTTCCAGCGCCTTGCGGGATTCGGCCAGGTCCGCCTTGAGTTCGGCCTTGCCGTCCACGAACCCATGACCCGGGATGATCCAGTCAGCGTTCAAGGCCTCCGCCTTCCTGATGGTCGCGATCCATTCCGTCGGGTAAGCGGAGCGCATTGCCGGGAAAACGTCGCGCAAGTAGATTTCGCCGAGGAACAGGACCTTGGTCGCCGGCAGATAAACCGCGAGATCGCCGCCGGTATGCGCGCGGCCCAGGTTCAGGATCTGGATCTCGGTTCCGCCCACCGTCATGGCGCGCTTGTCGCTGACAAGTTCGGTCGGGAGCACGGCGTTCTTGTTGCGCTCCATTGTCGTCTTCGACGCCGGCGAAGAAATCCAGACCGCCGCCGGCCACGCGGCCTTGAGTTCCGGATTGCCGCCCACATGGTCGATATGATCGGAGCCGACCACGACATACTTCAGCGGCTGCGGGGTCAGCTTCTTGATGCTGTCAACGAGGCGTTGGCCGTCCATGGAATCGCCCTGCCCGTCCGCCAAGACCACGCCGTCGTTGGTGACGACGATCAGGCTGACGGTGTTGATCACCCCGCCGCTGGGATCGGGCGAATGGGTGTCTTCGTACGCGTAGACATTCGGCGCCAGCTGCTGCCAGCGCGGAAAACTGGCCTCGGTCAGGTTTCGCACCTTGATGTCGGCCGATTTCGGAAACTTCTCCGCCGCGAGCGCGGCCGAGGACAGCGCGACGCCGGACGCCAGCGCCAGAATCAAACCAAGCGTTCTCATCGGAACCTCCTCAGGTAAGATGTCAGATCGGCAATGCAGTCGTCGTCTTGATTTCGGAAACCGCGGCGAACGAGTGGACTTCACGCACACCCGGAACGCGTGACAGCTTTTCGAAATAGAATTTCTCGTATTCGTGCAAATCGTGTGTGACAACCCTCAACAGGAAATCGAAGCCGCCGAGGATGACGTGGCATTCCATGACTTCCGGAAAGGCGCGGATCGCCTGCGCGAAGTCGTTGAGATTGGGCTGGTCGTTCTGGACCACCTTCACCTGCACGAAGAACTGGGCCCTCAGATCGAGCTTGTCGCGATCGAGCACGGCGACAATCTTCGAAATATAGCCTTCGTCCTTCAGGCGCTGGATGCGCCGCCAACATGGCGACTGCGACAGGCCCACGGCCTCGGCGATTTCCGCGGCCGAGCGCGAGGCGTCTTCCTGCAGCGTTCTTAGTATTTTTAAGTCGATTTTATCGAGTTCAGTGGCCATGGCGGTTCCCCCTCACCAGTCACGCGTCACAACCCGTCAGACATGGATGCCGTGTCCAACCGTACGCAGCGCCGCCTCGAAGAAGCCTTCGGACAGCGTCGGATGGGCATGGATGATGCCGGTGATGTCTTCGATGGTCGCGCCCATCTCCAGGGCCATCGCGAATTCGCCCGAGAGTTCGGAGACCTTGCGGCCCACCGCCTGAATGCCCAGAAGGCGGTGGTCGTCTTTGCGCGCGATCACACGGACAAAGCCGCCGTCATCGGCGCCTTCGAGCGTCATCGCACGGCCGTTCGCGGCCCATGGAAAGGAGGCGTTCAGCACTTCACCGTTCACCTTGTCGTCGGGCCCGAGGCCGACCGAGACGATTTCCGGTTCCGTGAAACAGACGGCCGGGATCGCCACCGGATCGAACCGGCGTTTATGACCGGCGATGATTTCGGCAACCATTTCGCCTTGCGCGGAGGCCTTGTGCGCGAGCATGGGCTCGCCGACGAGGTCGCCGATGGCCCATACGCCGCGCATCGAGGTGCGGCACTGGTCATCGACCTTCACGAAGCGGCCGTTCATATCAACGCCCATGCCTTCAAGGCCCCAGCCCTGCGTGCGCGGCTTGCGGCCGACGGCGACGAGAACCTTATCGGCCTTGATCTCGGACTTTTTGCCGTCCGGGCCTTCGACCGTGAGCGCGCCTTTGGCGAAACCTTGCGCCTTCGTGCCGGTGAGCACTTCGACGCCGTTCTTCTTCAGCCACTGGGCGACCGGATTGGTGAGTTGCTTGTCGTAGCTTGGAAGAATGCGGTCAGCCGCCTCCACCACCGTCACTTCGGCCCCGAGCTTGCGATAGGCGATGCCGAGTTCGAGACCGATGTAACCGGCGCCCACGACCGCCAGGCGTTTCGGCAACGCCGGCAAATCGAGCGCGCCGGTCGAGGAGATGATGTCCCCGCCGAACGGAAGATGCGGCAGTTCCACCGGATCGGAGCCCGTCGCGAGAATGACGTTCTCGGCGATGATGGTGGCTTCGCCGACCGTGCAGGTCTTCGCGTCGGAGAATTTGGCCCAGCCGCCGACCACGCGCACCTTCGCGCGTTTCAGGAGCGCGCCGACCCCGTTGTTCAGGCGGTCGACGATGCCTTCCTTCCACTTCACGGTCTTGCCGAGATCGAGCTTCGGCGGCCCGGCGAGAGAGATTCCCACATGGCCGTCCTTCGACGAGGCGTGGGTCATTTCCTCGAACATATCCGCGGCGTGGATGATCGCCTTCGAGGGGATACAGCCGCGAATGAGACAGGTGCCGCCGAGGCGGTCGCCATCGACCAAAATCGTGTCCAACCCGAGTTGACCGGCTTTGATCCCCGCGACATATCCGCCGGGACCGCCGCCGACAATGAGAACCTTACATTTCAGTGTCTCAGTCATGATTACCGCATGAAAATGGTTGCGGGATGCTCAAGCATCGCCTTGATGGTCTGGATAAAACTCGCCGCGTCGAAGCCGTCGATGATGCGGTGATCGAACGACGAGGAAATGTTCATCATCTTGCGGATGGCGACCTGCCCGTTCCGCACCACCGGCCGTTCGACGATCTTGTTGGGGCCGACGATGGCGACTTCCGGGCGATTGATGATCGGCGTGTGGGTGATGCCGCCGAGCGTGCCCAGACTGGTGATCGTGATGGTGGAACCGGAGAGTTCCTCTGTCGTCGCCTTGCCGGTCCGCGCGGCATCGGCCACGCGCTTCAGTTCCGCCGCGCAGTCCCACACGTCGCGCGCCTCGGCATGCCGCACGACGGACACCATGAGGCCGTTCGGCGTCTGCGTCGCGATCCCGACGTGCACCGGCTTATGGCGATAAACGACGTTCGCGTCGTCGTCGAAGGTGGAGTTGATCTGCGGATGCTCGGCCACGGCGGCGCACATCGCGCGCATGATGAACGGAAGCAGGGTCAGTTTTGGCTGATCGGGCTTTTTCGTGGCGTTCAGATAGACACGCAGATCATCAAGCTCCGTCACGTCCACTTCCTCGACATAAGTGATATGCGGGATGCGGCGCTTGGCTTCCTGCATGCGCTCGGCGATCTTGCGGCGCAAGCCGATGATCTTGATCTCGTCGACGCCATGGCGCTTGGCGAGACCGGAGCCGCCGCTGGCGGAGGCGTTTCCGCCGCCGGCGATAAAGGCATCGAGGTCTTCATGGCCGATGCGCCCGCCCGGGCCGGTGCCCGGCACGAACTGAAGCTTGATTCCAAGATCGTCGGCGCGTTTGCGTACGGCCGGCGACGCCAACGGGCGTTCGCCCGCGACCCGCGGCTGTACGGCCTTTTCCGGCGCGGCGGCTTTCGCCGCGACAGGCTCGGGTTTCGGAGCGGGCTTCGGCGCTTCGACCTTCGGCGTTTCAACCTTGGCCGGCTCGGCCTTCGCGGCGGCCGGTTTCGCGGCTGCCTTGTCGTCCGAGACGTTTCCCGGGCCTTCGACCTCGAAGGTGATGATGATCGAGCCGACGGCGGCCTTATCACCCGCCTGACCTTGCGTCTCCGTCACGGTGCCCACGACCGGCGAGGTGAGTTCCACCGTCGCCTTGTCCGTCATGACATCGAGGATCGGCTGGTCTTCCTTGACCACATCGCCGGGCTTCACATGCCAGGTGACGATTTCCGCTTCCGCGGTGCCTTCGCCGACATCCGGCAGTTTGAAAATGAATTTTCCCACTTATACCCCCACGGCGCGGCGCAGCGCCTCGCCCACGCGTTTCGGTCCCGGGAAGTACTGCCATTCGAACGCATGCGGATACGGCGTGTCGTATCCGGTGACGCGCTCGATGGGCGCTTCCAAGCGATAGAAACAATGTTCTTGAACCAGGGCCGAGAGTTCGGCCCCGAAGCCGGAGGTGCGCGTGGCTTCGTGCACGACAACGCAGCGGCCGGTCTTCTTCACGGACTCAACGATGGTGTCGATGTCGAGCGGGACGAGCGAGCGCAGATCGATCACTTCCGCGTCGATCCCCGTCTCCTGCACCGCGGCCATCGATACATGGACCATCGTGCCGTAGCAGATCACGGTCACGGCCTGACCGGGGCGCACGATCGCCGCCTTGCCCAACGGAATATTATAATAGCCCTCGGGCACTTCGCTGGCCGGGAACGCGGCCCAGGCCTTCACGCCTTCATCGCTATGACCGCCGAACGGCCCGGTGTAGAGGCGTTTCGGCTCCAGGAAGATGACCGGATCGTCGTCTTCGATGGAAGCGATGAGCAGTCCCTTGGCATCGTACGGGGTCGAGGGGATGACCGTCTTCAAGCCGACGACATGGGTGAACAGGCTTTCCGGGCTCTGGCTGTGGGTCTGGCCGCCGTAGATGCCCCCGCCGTAGGGCGAACGCACGACCATCGGCGCGTAATATTCGCCGGCCGAGCGATAGCGCAGGCGCGCGGCTTCCGACACCAGTTGGTCCATCGCCGGATAGATGTAATCAGCGAACTGGATTTCCACGACCGGGCGCAAACCGTAAGCGCCCATGCCGATCGCCGCGGCAACGATGCCGCCCTCGGTGATCGGCGCATCGAAGCAGCGGTTGACGCCGAACTTCGCCTGCAGGTGCTCGGTCGCACGGAACACACCGCCGAAATAACCGACGTCTTCCCCGAAGACGACGACCTTCGGATCTTTTTCCATCATCGTGGCCATCGCGGAATTGATGGCCTGAACCATGTTCATTTTCGGCATGACTAGAACCCCGCCTCCTGACGTTGGCGGCGCTGACGCCAGTCCGGCTCCTTGAACACGTCCTCGAACATGGTCTTGGGGCTGGCGGTCTTGCCTTGGCCGAGCGTGCCGGCGGCTTCAGCTTCCTTTTGCGTGCTCTTCACCAGCGTGATGAGTTCTTCCTCCATGGCCGTATGCTCCGCCTCGCTCCACGCACCGCGCTTGATGAGATGTTTCATGAGACGGTCGATAGGGTCGCCCAGCGGCCACTTCTTGCCTTCTTCGGTCGACCGATAACGTGAAGGATCGTCGCTGGTGGAATGCCCTTCCGCGCGATACGTGAACAACTCGATCACGGTGGCGCCGAGGTTGGCGCGCGCGCGTTCCGCCGCCCATTGGGTGGCCGCATACACGGCAAGGAAATCATTGCCGTCGACGCGCAGGGCCGGAAGACCATAACCGACACCGCGTGCCGCGAACGGCGCCTCTTCGCCGCCGGCGATGCCTTGGAACGAGGAGATCGCCCACTGATTGTTGACGATGTTGAGGATGACCGGCGCGTGGTAGACCGCCGCCAGCGTCAGCGCGTAGTGGAAATCACCTTCCGCCGTCGACCCGTCGCCGACCCAGGTGGCGGCGATACGCGTGTCGCCGGACATCGCCGACGCCATGGCCCAACCTACGGCCTGGGGATATTGCGTCGTGAGGTTGCCGGAGATCGTAAAGATGCTCTGCTCGCGCGCAGAATACATGATCGGCATCTGGCGACCCTTCAGCGGGTCGAGCGTATTGGAATAGATTTGGCCCATCAGCGTCAGCAACGGGCAGCCGCGCGTGAGGTAAAGGCCCTGCTGACGGTAGGCCGGGAAGCACATGTCGTCGGGCTCGAGGGCGAGCGCGGCCGCGACGCTGATGGCCTCTTCGCCCGTGCACTTGATATAGAACGACGTCTTGCCCTGGCGCTGAGCGCGGTACATGCGGTCGTCGTAAACCCGCGTCAGCACCATGTTGCGAAGGCCCTTCTTGAGGATCTCCACCGGGATGTCGGCGTTCCACGGGCCGACGGGCGTGCCCTGGTCGTCCATCACGCGGATCAGCGAATAGGCCAGATCGCGCATGTCGTCGGGCTTCGTGTCGATCGCCGGGCGGCGCACTTCGCCGGGCGCGGACAGGGCGAGTTTGCTGTAATCGGGCTCCTCGCCCGGACGCGCCGGCGGCGTCGGGAACTTAAGCTGAAGCGCGCTGTTGGACCGTGCTGGGGTGCCGGGCTTGGCGACGGATTTGGGCATTAGCTCTCACTGAGAAATGGGCGCGGCCGGGCCTTCCTTTGCGGGACGACGGGACCACGACATTTGAGGTGAACGTCGGCGAAGTCTACTGGCCGGAACCCGGTTTTTTTTCCCAAACGGGTACGACCGTGCGTCAAGTCTATGCATGAAATTTGCGTGGTTCCACCCTTCCGCGCAACCTATTCGCATGTGCAGTGCAACATGCGCATAATCCCCGAAAAATAGGTCAGTAGGGCAGACGCAATGGGAAGGAACCGAAAAATCAACGGGCGAGCCGGAGGAATCCCCCGCGCTCGCCCGCTTTTAGAAGACCCGGACGCCTAGCGTAAAGCCGCCGCCGGCGCCTTTGGCGTGGTCCCATCCGCGGCATCGGCCGTCTGGCGCGGCGGATGATCGATATAGACCTGGGTGTATTTCACGTTGAGCGCGCCGGAGATGCCGCGCATCTGGCCGGTCTTGGGATCGGGATAACCGTCGGCCAAACGGTTCAGCGCGCGATAGAGCGACGGCGCCGAAAGCTGGCCATAGCTTTGGTGATGCGTGGACCAGGAGGTGTTGAGGTGGTGATTGAACCACTCAACATCGATATAGCCCGCGATCATGCCTTCCGCGCCGTTGTCGGTGAGCTTCAGGTGAAGCTGCGCGCCGCGGATATAGTGGTAGTCGTTGGTATCAAACGCCTGACCGCTGGGGAAACGGTAGTCCTGCGCGTCCGTGATCAACACGCCATCGACGATCTTGCCTTTCCAGTGCGAGATGAAAGACTTGCCGAAGCGCATATCGGGCCGCTCGGTGCCGCCGGAGATGAACGATTCCCCCGTGGCCGACGTCAGGAGCGGATCGAGCCCGCGGTAGGAGGTGACCTCGACCTCGGGATCGTTGACGAGGCTGTCGACGCCCGACAGCTCGATCATCATGCGGTTATAGTTGTAGCGCCGCATGTACTCCTGCTCGAAGTGATAGATCGTCCCTTCCGGCGCGCGGTAGTTCGCGATGCAGCCAATGGCCCGATAGAGCTGGTTGTCGACGCCCTTCACGCCGTCCGGACTGGTGAAATCGTCCTCGTCCACCTTGCCGTCGAGGTTCAGGCCGTAGGAGACCTTTCCGCCCGCGTCCTTGAACGTGAACGGTTCCTCGGACCTGTCCGGGAACCACTGGCGCGCCTCGCGCATGATCTGCGTGTCCACGAGCGTGCGTTTGCTGCCGTCGTTCGGGAACAGCTGCTTGAACTGTTCGCGCGGCCCGTCGTTGTAGCCTTTCGGGCACTCGACCTTGCCTTCGGGGGACTGATGGACAGCCCAGGCCCGATGCGTCATCACGTAGCCGATGCGGCCATTCACGAGCACCTGACGCTGAGCGCCGTCATAGACCTTGCCGTCGCCCGCCGCGGAAAAAGCATGGCTCGAAAAAGCCATCGCCGCGAGCGACGCCGCGGCACAGACCTTCTTCACCCTCATCGCATCCTCCCAAAGCAAAAACGGCCGGGGATGATCCCGGCCGTTTTGTCGTCTTAACCCGCGTTGGACAAGAAGTCGTCCCGAAGCCAGTAGGCTTTCCAGCCGTTCCGGTAACCGTTGAACTCGCCCCACGCATCGCCGTTGGCATCGCCCGGCTTGCGGTCGCCGCCATGGGTGTAGATCGGACGGTCGCGGAACGTCCAGACATGCAGCGCGCCCGGCTCATTCGACTTCGCGAGGTGGCCGGTGGTCGGGTTGATCCACGAGGTACCCCAAATCAGGTTGTTGACCTTCACGCCCACCGGCGCGGGCACATAGGCGAAGGTCTTGTTGCACAGCGCGGGATCGCCGTTGCCGCAAATGGCGAGACGATAGGCCTGCGTATTCGACGGATGGTCGCAGGACAGTTGGTCGAGCGCGTCGTCACCGCACTGATAAACGTACAGCGTCATGCCGTTCTTATCGGCCAGCACCTGTCCGATGCGAGAATCCTGCACCGTGAATTCCTTCGGCGGATCGGGATTTTTCTGCGTGAAGACGTTGTGCCAGCCCGGGATGTCGCCGCCTTCGAGGCTGCGGAAGCGGCGATCCTGCACGCGCGTGTAAACCGGGTGCGTGCGGTAGGTCCACTGCTTCACACCCGGCGAACGTTCAATCACGCCCCATTCGCCCTGCGCCTGCGCGGTCTGCGGCGCCTGCACCGGCGCCCAATCCTTCAGACACTTCGCATCGCAGTTTGACTTGTTCGCCTGATCGCCGTCCCACACGTAGATCGAGAAGCCGATATGGTTGGTCAGGAGACGCCCAGTGGCGACCGTCTTCACGGCGAAGGCCGGCGGATGGTTCGGAGCCGGGCCGATCGGCTTGCGCAGCGCCGGCGCGTCGCCGCGCTGTTCGCGGCGCGTTGCGCCGTTCACCGTGCCCGGCTTGGTATCGAGCACGGAAGTGTAGACGGCGAAGCCGTCGTAGGCCCACTGCTTGCGGCCCTTGGGGCCTTCCACGATGGTCCACTTGCCGACTTCCTTGGCGCCTTCCGGCGCGAGCAGCGCCGGCCACACCTGGATGCAGGTCGGGCGCGTGTCGAGATCCGGCAGGATCAAACCCGGCGGATACGGGCTCATGAGGCCCGAGTTCTCGGTATACTTGGTGTCGTCGCAGGTGGGTTTGCCTTTCTGCTCGCCGGCGTCGCCGTTGCGCAGACGGTCGAGCGGCCATGTGTAAAGAGTGTGGCCACGCGAGTCGACAAACACAGGCCCGTCGACGTCGGTGTGCTGCACGCCGATGCCCGGCGGCATCGGATCCTTCTGGTAGTCCTCGAGCTCGGCGACAGGCGGCTTATAGCGATCCTGCGCGAAC
>JAYSFT010000004.1:0-20268 GCA_041913245.1 Rhodospirillaceae bacterium
AGGCTGGTGAAACAGCGGCGGTTCATCATCATTTTCACATCCCCTTATGCGAATGACTTAAACGGCGTGGCGGCGAGTTTTGCATAGCAAAACGGCCTGTAACAGCCCCCGGGAAACGCCCCGAATTAGGCCCAATCTGAAGCGTTTTCGAGCCTTTCCCGGCGCCCCTTGAAAGCGGCGGCGGGACTCGGGCTTATTTGGCGCCGGCCACGGCCTGTTTATAGGCGAGCGGAGCCACGCGTTTTTTGGACGCCTGCTCATAGGCGTAACCGTAAGCCAGCAGGGTTGCCTCCGACCATTTCGGCCCGACGAACGAAAGACCGACCGGAAGACCTTCCGCCAGACCCATCGGGACGCTGAGGTTGGGATAGCCCGCGACCGCGGCCGTTCCGCTGACTGTCGGCGGCACGGAACCCTTCGGGCGCTCCGCCGCAACATGGGTGCCGGTCCCGTCCGGAATAATCAGCGCGGGGATGCCGGCCGTAAGAGCCACAACGGCGGTGGTGTTGAATTCCTTGAAGGCCCGGTCATAACCTTCGACCGAGGCGCGGCGGCGCGCATATTCGAAGGTCTTCATGTATTCGGGATTCTGGCGGCCCATGGTCGTGGCTTCCGCCGCCTCGAACAGTTCCTGGCCGTGTTTGCTCTCTTCAGGATGGGATGTGTTGAAGGCGATCAGGTCGGCGATGGTGCGCGGCGTCACGGTGTCGGGCGCGTGTGTCAGGTAGGCCGCCATGTCTTCCTTGATGTTGTAGACCATGATGAGGCGCAGTTCCTGCGTCAGGTCTTCCATCACATCGCCCGGAAGCTCGACCAGCGTGGCGCCTTGAGATTCCAGAACACCCAGCGCCTCGTCGAAGACGGCCTGGGTCTTTTCGTCATAACCGCCGGTGTTGCGCACGACCCCAAGGCGCATTCCTTTCAGCGCTTCCGTTGAAAGTCCCTTGGTGTAGTCGGTCTTGTTCGCGTCGGCGTCCGCGGACCATGGATCGCCCGCGTCGGAACCGGCCATGACGTTCAACATCATCGCGATGTCGGTGACGCTGCGGCCCATGGGACCGATGGTGTCCATCTCCAGGCTCACCGGCACCACGCCGCGGCGGGAAACAAGCGCCACGGAAGGACGCAAACCGACAACCATGTTGTGCGAGGACGGACTGACGATTGAGCCGGTCGTGTCGCTCCCGACGGTCGCCGCCGCGAAGCTCACGGCCGCGGCGATGCCCGATCCGTTGCTCGATCCCGACGCCTGACGATTGAGGTCATACGGATTATGCGTGCCGCCGCCGAAGACGCTGCCGTTGAGGCCGCGCGTGGTGCGGAAGCCGGCCCATTGCGAGGTATTCGCCTTGCCGAGGATGATCGCTCCCGCCGCCTTGAGCCGGCGCGTCACTTCGGCATCCTGCGCGGGCAGGTTCTTCTCGAGCGCAAAGGAACCGGCCGTCGTCGCCACGCCGGTCACGTCGATATTGTCCTTCAGAAGCACCGGCACGCCGTCGAGCGGACCCAGCGGTTTGCCGTCCTTGCGCCGGGCATCCGACGCCTCGGCCTGCTTTAGCGCGTCCGGCGTGAGGCTGATGACGGCATTCAAGGGGCCGTCGTACATATTGATCCGGTCGATATAAGCCTGAGTCACGGCCGCCGAGGTCGTCTTGCCGGCGGCGAGATCGGCGGATACCTGTGCGAGGGAAATCTCCTCGACTTCGTAGGGCTTCGCGGCTTCCTGTTTGTTGCAGGCGATCAGCGAAACCGAGACCAGAAGCGCTGTGGTGAAAGAGCGGATGTTCATCGTCGGATCCCCTGATTAGTTAGAACTGGCGCCTTGCTTGTAGGCGCTCGGCGGCACGCGTTTCTTGGAGGCCTGCTCGTAGGCGTAGCCCATCGCCAGCAATTGATCTTCCGACCACGGCGGGCCGACGAACGAAAGGCCCACCGGCATTCCATCGACATAGCCCATGGGCACAGAAAGGTTCGGATAACCGGCAAGCGCGGCCACACCGCTAATGGACGGCTTACGCGCGCCTTTCGGCGTAATGGCCGCCGGATGCCCACCGCCCGCCGGCGCGGATGGGCCGCCGCCGATCAGGCCGGCCGGACCGCCGGTCGGCGCCACGATGGCGCTGATTTCATAGTCGGACATCGCCTTGCCGTAACCCTCGGCTCCCGCCCTGCGCTGCGCATAATCACGGGTCTGGATGTACTCCGGCGTTTCGCGACCGGTGGTGGCTTCGGCGGCTTCGAACAGGTCCTGACCATATATATTTTCACGAGGGTCGGCCTTGTTGAAGGCGATGAGGTCCGCAAGCGCCCGGTGTTTCACATTGGCCGGCGCCTGGGCGAGGTATGCGGCCATGTCTTCCTTGATGTCGTAGATCATGATCAGGCGCTGTTCCTGACTGAGATCCTCGAGCACCGCGTCGGGAATATCGACCAGCGTCGCGCCTTGCGCCTGAAGGACGCCCAGCGCTTCTTCAAATCTCTCCTGCGTGCGCTCAAAGGCGTTGGTGCCGCGATAAACACCGATCCGCTTGCCTTGTAGGGCTTCCGGAGACAGCGCTTTCGCATAGTCGGTCTTGTGCGTATCGGACGCGCCGGTCGCCGGATCGGCGGCATCGGAGCCGGCCAGAACCGTGAGGAGCATGGCCACGTCGCGCACATTACGGCCCATCGGCCCGGCCGTGTCCTGGGTCAGGCTCACCGGTACGATCCCGCGCCGGGAAATGAGCGCAACGGTGGGACGCAGCCCAACAACACCGTTGGCGTTCGACGGCGCAACCACCGAGCCTGTGGTATCGGTCCCGACGGTCGCGGCCGCGAAACTGGCGGCGGCGGAAATACCCGAGCCGTTGCTCGACCCCGCCGCGCCGCGCGCGAGGTCATATGGATTGTGCGCCGGTCCGCCGACCGTGCTGCCATTGAGGCCGCCGGTCGTCGTCCGCAGTCCCGCCCATTGAGAGGTATTGGCTTTACCGAGGATCACGGCGCCCGCGTCCCGCAGCCGGCGCGCCACCTCGGAATCCTTCACGGGAACGTTGTCGATCAGCGCGAATGAGCCGGCGGTCGTGGGCATGCCTACCGCATCGATATTGTCTTTGATCAGGATGGGAATGCCATCCAGCGGCCCCAGGATTTTACCGTCCTTGCGCCGCTGATCGGACGCCGCCGCCTGTTCGAGCGCGTCGGGCATGATCCCGATCACACCGTTCACGGCTTTATTGTAGAGAACGATGCGCTCGATATAGGCCTGCGTAACCGCTACCGACGATGTCGTTCCGGCGGCGAGATCGTCGGCCACCTGGCTGAGCGGCACTTCTTCGACCGCATATGGCTGGGCGTCTTGCTGCTTGTCGCAGGCCGCGAGAAGACTTAGCGCCAGCGCGATGGCGGTCAAGTAGCGCATGTGCATCGATGAGTTCCCTTGGCTATTTCACGGCGGCGGATTTGTAGGCCGTCGGCGGAACACGCTTCTTCGACGCCTGTTCGAAGTCGTAGCCGAAACCCACCAGCGCCGCTTCGGACCAGGCGGGACCGACGAACGAAAGACCGACGGGCAGACCACTCACCAGACCCATCGGTACGGTCAGATTTGGATAACCCGCAAGCGCGGCGTTGCCGCTCATGTGCGGCGGCGCGGCGCCTTTCGCCCGCACGCCGGCAACGTGTTCGCCGCCCTTCCCGTCCGGCGGAATGACCTCGGCCGGACCGCGTGAAAGACCGATCACCGCGTCGACACCGAAATCCTTGAAGGCGCGGCCAAAACCTTCAATACCGGCGCGGCGCTGCGCATATTCCTTGGCCTTCACGTACACCTCGTCCTGGCGGCCGTTGGTGGCTTGAGCCTCTTCGAACATGTCCTGCGCATGCATACTCTCGCGCGCGTCGGCCTTATTGAATTCGATCAGATCGGCGAGCGTGCGCGAGTTCACGCCGGCGGGCGCATCGACAAGGTAGGCCGCCACGTCTTCCTTGATCTCATGGATCATGATGACGCGCTGTTCCTGGCTCGTATCTTCCAGAAGATCGGCCGGAAGCTCGACCACGTCCGCGCCCTCGGCCTGAAGAACCTTGACGGCCTCGTCGAGGACAGCGGCCGTCGTTTCGTTGTATCCGCGCGTGCCGCGGAACACGCCGAGTTTCTTTCCCTTGAGGGCCTCGGCCGAAAGCGCTTTGACGTAGTCGGTCTTGTGGGCGTCGGCCTCCGCGCTTTCCGGATCGGCGGGGTCGCTGCCCGCCACCACATTCAGCATCATTGCGAAGTCGGTCACGGTCCGTGTCATGGGACCCGCCGTATCTTGCGTATGACTGATAGGCACGATGCCGCGCCGTGAGA
Source organism: Rhodospirillaceae bacterium (assembly GCA_041913245.1). Lineage (GTDB taxonomy): Bacteria > Pseudomonadota > Alphaproteobacteria > Rhodospirillales > Rhodospirillaceae > SHVO01. The sequence continues at coordinate 4,331 of JAYSFT010000004.1, forward strand.
TCAGCGCGATCGTCGGGCGCATGCCGACCAGGCCCATATAGGACGACGGACTGATGATGGAGCCGGTGGTATCGGTACCCATCGTTCCGGCCGCGAGGCTGGCGGCGGCGGCGATTCCGGACCCGTTGCTGGACCCGGCCGCCGAACGCGTCAGGTCGTACGGATTATGAGTGCTTCCGCCGACCGTACTGCCGTTGAAGGAGTCCTCGGTGCGCAGGCCCGCCCACTGCGAAGTGTTCGTCTTTCCGAGGATCACCGCGCCCGCCTCGCGCAAGCGCCGCGTGACTTCCGAATCCTTGACCGGCAGATTGTCGATCAAGGCGAACGATCCGGCGGTCGTCGCAAGACCGACCGCATCGATATTGTCCTTCAGAAGAATGGGAATCCCGTCCAGCGGTCCCAGGGCCTTGCCGTCTTTCCGCCGCTGATCGGACGCCGCGGCCTGCTCGAGCGCATCGGGCATGACACCTATGACCGCATTCAGGGCCCCGTCATAGGTGTTGATGCGGTCGATGTAGGCCTCGGTTGCCGCGACGGAAGTGGTTTTGCCCGCCGCCATATCCGCCGACAACTGCGCCAGCGAAACCTCTTCCACGTCGTAAGCCGCCGCCGCTTCATCCTGCTTGTTGCAAGACGCGAGCGATAGAGACAGAACCAGCGCGATTGCCGTGGCGGAACGGATGTACATGACGCGTCCTCGGTTAGTTGTTGGTCGCCGCTTCTTTATAGGCCGTCGGCGGCTTGCGGGCGTGTGACGCCTGTTCATAAGCGTAACCGTAAGACAGCAGGGTCGCCTCAGACCATTGCGGGCCGACGAAGGACAGCCCTACCGGCAGACCGTTCACGTCGCCCATCGGTACCGTGAGATTTGGCCACTGGGCGAGCGCCGCCACGCCGCTGATCGAAGCGGGACGCGTGCCTTTCGGGCGTTCCAGCGCGGCGCCGCCGCCGCGCGTGCCGTCCGGCTGCTGGACGTCGGCGGGTCCGCGACTGACGGCGACCAAGGCGCTGACGCCGAACTCCGTGAAGGCGCGGCCATACCCCTCGGGACCGGCTTTGCGGTGCGCATATTCCCAAATCTTCTGGAATTCGGGGTTCTCGCGTCCGCCCGAGAGGGCTTCGGCGGCTTCCAGATGTTCCTGGCCATGAATGCTTTCGCGCGGGTCGGCCTTATTGAAGGCGATGATGTCCGCGAGGGTGCGGATCTTCACGGCCGCCGGCGCGGCGGCGAGGTAGGCCGCCATGTCCTGCTTGATGTCGTAGTACATGATGAGGCGCTGCTCGTTGCCGAGGTCCTCGAGAAGATCGTCCGGCAGGTCGACGAGTTCGGCGCCTTGCGCCTTCATGACTTCAAGCGCTTTGTCGAAGATGGGTTTCGTCGCGTCGGTGTGACCGCCGGTATTGCGGAACACCCCCAGCCGCTTGCCTTTCAGGGCATCGGGCGAAAGCGCCTTCACATAGTCGGTCTTGTGCGCATCGGCGTCCACCGACCAGGGATCGCCGGGATCCGAACCCGCCATCACGTTCAGCATCATCGCGAAATCAGTGACGGTGCGCGTCATCGGGCCCGAGGTGTCCTGGCTGAGGCTGACAGGCACGATGCCGCGCCGCGAGATGAGCGCGATACTGGAGCGCATGCCGACGAGGCCCATCAGGGACGACGGCCCCATGATCGAACCCGTGGTATCCGTTCCGACCGTCGCGGCCGCGAAACTCGCCGCCGCCGCGATGCCCGAACCATTCGAGGATCCAGCGGCCGTGCGTGTCAGGTCGTACGGATTGCGCGTCGGGCCTCCCACCGTCGAGCCGGCAAACGCCGCGGTGGTGCGCAGCCCCGCCCATTGGGACGTATTGGCTTTGCCGAGGATCACCACGCCGGCCGCGCGCAAGCGCTTCGCGACTTCGGAGTCCTGCACCGGAAAATTCTCGACAAGCGCGAAGGAGCCCGCCGTCGTCGGCATGCCGACCGCGTCGATATTGTCCTTCAAGAGCACCGGAATGCCGTCGAGCGGACCGATCGCCGTCCCGTCCTTGCGGCGCTGATCCGAGGCCGCCGCCTGCTGCAAGGCATCGGGCGCGACCATGATCACCGCGTTGAGCGGGCCATCGTATTTGTTGATGCGGTCGATATAGGCCTGAGTCACCGCCGCCGAAGTGACTTTGCCCGCGGCAAGGTCCGCGGAAATCTGCGAAAGTGCGACATCTTCCACCTCATAAGGCGCCGTCGCGGCTTCTTGTTTCCTTTCGCAAGCGCCGAGCGTCATCGCCGTGATCAAGGCAAGTGCGGTCAGGGGGCGGTAATGCATTTTCGCATCCTTATGAAATTGCAGAGTGGCGGCACCTTATTTCGTGACAACCGCCTGCTTGTACGCGGCCGGCGGTACGCGTTTGTGCGAAGCTTGCTCGTAGGCGTAGGCCATCGACAAGAGCACGGCTTCCGACCACTTCGGGCCGATGAAAGAAAGTCCCACCGGCAGGCCTTCCACCTGCCCCATCGGAACGGTGAGATTGGGGTAACCGGCCAGCGCCGCGTACATGCTCGGTGACGGCGGCGAACTGCCCTTCGGACGCGCCGAAATCGTATGGCCGGCGGTGCCCGGCGGCGGAATCAGACTCGCCGGCTGACCTGTCGGCGTCACCACCGCGACCACCCCATACGCAAAGGCCTTGTCGTAGCCTTCCGGGCCGGCCTTGTTCCTGGCATACGCCAAAGCGTTCACATATTCCGGATTGTCGCGCCCCGTCGTCGCCTCGGCGGCTTCGACCAAGTCCTGGCTCCACATGTTTTCGCGCGGGTCGGCTTTATTGAAGGCAACCAGCTCCGTCATCGTACGCACCTTTTGCTCCGGCGCGGACGCGGCGAGATAGGCGTTCAGGTCCTGCTTGAAGTCGTAAACCAGGATCACGCGCTGCTCCTGGCTCAAATCCTCGAAGATCTCGGCCGGGATATCAATCAACTCCGCTCCTTGCGCAGCCAGGACAGCCAGGGCGTCGTCGAACAGCGGCTTGGTGACGTCGGAATATCCCGACATGCCGCGAATGACGCCGATTTTTCGGCCTTTAAGAGCCTCGGTGGAAAGCGCCTTCACATAATCGGTCTTGTGCGCGTCGGCGTCGGCAGAGGCCGGATCGCGCGCCTCGGTTCCGGTCATGACGTTCATCATCATCGCCGCGTCGGTGACGTTGCGCGCCATCGGGCCGGCGGTGTCCTGGCCCAGGCTGATCGGCACGATCCCGCCGCGCGAGATCAACGCAATCGTCGGGCGCATGCTGACAAGCCCCATGAGCGATGCGGGACCGATCACCGACCCTGTCGTACATGTGCCGACCGTGGCGGCCGCGAAGCTGACGGCGGCGGCGATGCCTGATCCGTTGCTGGAACCGGCGGGCGTACGCGCCAAGTCATAAGGGTTGTGCGGCATGCCTCCGACGGTGCTGCCGAGCAATCCTTGGGTCGTGCGCAGGCCGGCAAATTGGTTTGTATTCACCTTGCCAAGAATAATCGCGCCCGCGTCACGCAACCGGCGCGTCAGGTCCGCATCCTGCGGCGGGATATTATGTTCGAGCGCGTAGGAGCCCGCTGTCGTCGGCATGCCCTTGGAGTCGATATTGTCCTTGAGAAGAATGGGGATGCCATCCATCGGACCGATGGCCTTGCCGTCCTTGCGGCGTTGATCGGAGGCCGCGGCCTGCTGAAGAGCGTCCGGCGCGATCATGATGACGGCCTTGAGCGGCGCGTCATATGTCTTGATGCGTTCGATGTAGGACTCGGCGATCCCGACCGCGGTCGCCTTACCGGCGGCCAAGTCGGCGGAAATCTGGGAGAGCGGAACTTCCTCCACCGCGTAGGGCTTCGCCGGTTCCTCGCGGGAACAAGCGCCGAGCGCCAGAAGCGTCATCACCGCCGCAGTCGTGAACCGCCGTCTCGCCATAACAAACCTCCCTTGAAAGCAACGAAGGGAGGCATCGCTGCCTCCCTTCGCCTTACCCTGTGCTCTAGAACTTGAAACGCGTGCCGAGGCGGAAGCTGCGGCCCACGAGATCGTACTGTTTATTGCCCAGGCCCGTGTAGAAGGCATTGCCCGGGGGCGCCGCGATGATCGGAGGCTGTTTGTTGAACAGGTTCTCCGTGACCAGGAACGTTTCGATCGCGCCGTCCATGATCTTGTAGTTGAGCGCCAAGTCGAAATAGACCGCGCCCGGAACATGGTTCTTGAAGCCGATCGTCGGCACCGCCGTGCTCGACGCCGGGCAGCCCGTCGTACACTCGATGACGGAGTTGTTGTAGACGCCCGCATTCCAGCCACGCGCCGTGAGGGTGGTGGAGAAGACTTCACCCGCATATGACGCCGAGATCAGATACTTCAGATCGGGTGCGAACATGCCCCCCGTCGTCGCGAAACCGCCCGCGCCGTCGGCCATCACGCCCGCGCCGTCGACGACGAAGGCGCCATCGATGGTTTCAAGCTTGATGTACTTCGTGGCCAGGGCGCGCAGAGTGATGCCGCCGCTCAGTTCTTCGTTGATGTCCGAGAGTTCGAAGCGGTAGCTGGTTTCAAAGTCGATACCGCGCGCCGTTTGCGACAAAACGTTCGCCGGAAGCACCTGGACACCGACGATAAAGCCGGCCGCGTCGCGTTCGATATATTTGCAGAGCGCCGTTTCGCCGGCGAAGCAGCGATCGACGTAGTTCTGCGCGCCGAGCGTGATGATGGCGTCCTTGATATCGATATTGAAGAAATCGACCGACGCGCCGAAGCCCGGCAGGAACGACGGCTGGACCACAACGCCGACACCGGTGGTATCCGCCTTTTCCGGCGTGAGGAAGCAGCCCGCGGCCGGATCGCAGCCCGCCGCGCGGGTAACGATGACGGTCGAACGGTCCGCGTTGAACCGGTCGAGCACCGTTCCCGTGCCGGAGCGGCCCGCGAGGAACAGGTCGCCAAGGTTCGGGGCGCGGATATCACGCGAACGCGTCGCGCGCACCGTAAGATCGTCGACCGGCTTCCAGGTGGCGCCGACCTTCCAGGTCGCGACGAAACCGGACGTCGAATAGTCGGTCGCGCGGACGGCGGCGTTCAGATCGAGTTGTTTCGCGAAAGATTGTTCGCTGGCGAGCGGAATAACGGTTTCGAAGAAACCTTCCGTGACATTGAACTTGCCCGAGGACGCCGTGAAGTTCCCCGCGAAGAAGTGGCGGTTGATGTCCTTGAAGCTCGCGAGGCCGCCAACCTGCTCGACGCGGTGTTCAAGACCGAAAGCGACCGAGACCGGACCCGCCCAGGATGAGAACGGCTCGCCCGAAACACTCGCGGCCGCGACGTCCTGCTGCAGGTAGATCAGCGCATAACCCGTATCGGTGACATAGTCGAGCGCGGCGGACGAATTGACGTTCGTCCCCATGACGTTGAACGGCACGCAGCCCGGCAGGTCGTTGGCCGGGTTGGTGTCGATGTTCACGCGGCAGACAATCTGACCGTTGGCGGGGTTCACGACCGCATCGACGGCGCTGCGAAAGACCGTGGAGCCGACGCCGCTTTGCAGGTCGTCCGGCGTGCGGACGGAAGCATGGGTGGTGCTGCGCTGATAGTAGGCATCCCACGTCCAATCGGACTCAAACGCGTCGAAGCTTCCTTCAACGCCCGCGACATACCGGCGCTGTACGCGCTCGTTCTTGTTGCCGAAGCCCGGAACCTGGCCCACGAGCGTCGTGCCGAGCGTGAAGTTCGTGATGCCGAGAGCAACCATCTGATTGCGCACGGACGACGGAATAAATGCGTTGTCCTGCTGGATGGTGAGGCTGGCGTTCTGGAACTGCGGCACGCTGTCGGCCGAGCGGTTCAACGTGTAAGCCCAGCCGAATTCGGCGAAGGCGTTGACGTTGTCGGCCAGGTCATAGCTGACGCGGAAGTAGGTGTTGGCGCGCATCAGCTTCGTGACGATCGCCGAGATCCGGTCGATGCGGTTGCTGGTGTCGCCGCCGACATGCACCTGCCCGGCGATCGTGCCGAACCGGTACGGCGCCGGTGTGCCGTTTTCAAGGAACTGAGTGCCGCGCAGCGGACAGGTCGTACCCGTGAACCCGGCGCAGCCGGTGATCAGGCCGCCGTAGGCGCTCGAGGTCGGCGCGAAGTTCGCCATCGTGATCCACTGAGGCTGACCATTCGTCGCGGTCCAGGCCGGATTTTGCACGATCGCGAGATTGTCCTCCGACCAGTCGCGGTTTTCGCGCCGGGCGCCGTTCTCAAATCCGTTTTCACCGTAGGCGAGGAAGTGGCCGCGACCGCCGGCGAACGGAATGCCGATCGTCAGCTCGGCCTTGTAGTTCTCGTTGTCGCCGTAGGTGGAGATGCCGCCCTGGATGTCGCCTTTGATCCCGGTGTACTCCTTGTCGAACACGAAGTTCACGACCCCGGCGAGCGCGTCGGAACCGTAAGCGGCGGACGCGCCGCCGGTGACGATATCCACGCGCGAAACAAGGCCCGTCGGAACAGTATTGATGTCGACGGCGCCGCCGTTGTTGTTGAAGCCCGCGAGAGTCGAACCGACGATGCGCTTGCCGTCGACCAGCACCAGGGTGCGGGTCGGGTTGATGCCGCGCAGATTGAGGTTGTTGATGCCGCCGGTCATATCGGCGGTGGATGAACCGCCGCGGGTCGACAGGCTGCTGGCGAGGGCGGGCAGACGGTTGATCGAGTCGGCGATGTTGGCCGTCGCCATCTGGTTCAGTTCGCCGACCCCCAGCACGGAGACCGGCGTCGGGGCCTCGTAGCCATCGCGGACAACGCGCGAACCGGTCACGACGATTTCATCGAGAGAAGGTTCGGCCTGCGCGAGTTGCTGCGGCGCGGGTTCAGGCGAGGCCTGTTGCGCGAAGGCCGCGGTCGACAGCGCCGCCGCCAGCGCCCCCGCGCTGACGGAACTCAACACATAACGCTTCACATACTGACTTTTTGAGAGGTGAATCATGGTCTTTTCCCCTGTTGATTCGGTGAAGTCAGTTTGGACCTCACCGTTAGCCCGCAACACGATGTGGTGTTACGCCACCCTCCCAGACGCGATATTCGCCGACGTTGCCGGCACTTTCCTCCCAATAGTTCTAAACAACGGTTCAGGCGATACCCCGGGCCTGAAAGCGGCGAAGGGAGGCATCGCTGCCTCCCTTCGCTTTGGGCTTCGTTTTTAGAAGTGGAACCGCGTCCCAACGCGGAACGAGCGTCCGACTTGGTCGTAGTTCGAGTTCGCAAGACCCTGATAGAAGCCGTTGTTGAAAGTGGCGGCGATCAAGGCCGGATCCGAATTGAACAGATTATCGACCGCGAAGAACACTTCGATCGCGTCATCCATGAGTTTCTGGTTGAGCGCGAGATCAACGTCGAAGTCACCCGGCGTCTTGTTCGCGAATCCGACGGTCGGGTTGTTGGCGGTCGAGGCCGGACAGCCCGTGGTGCAAGACACGAAGTTGTTGTTGTACACACCGCTGGTGAAGCCTCGCGCCGAGATCGTGGCCGAGAAGCCGCCTTCGTTCGCGTAGCTGGCCGACAGCAGGTATTTGATGTCCGGCGCAAAGATGCCGTTGGTGGCCGCGAGGCCGCCGGCGCCGCCGGCGTTCACGCCTTCACCGCGCAGAACGTTCGTTCCGTCGACCGTTTCAAGCTTGGTATACAACGTCGCCAAGGCGCGGAAGGTAAGGTTTCCGCCCCAATCCTCGTTGAGATCCGCGAGCGGCATTCTGTAGCTCGCTTCGAAGTCGAAGCCGCGTGCGGTTTGCGAAGCGACGTTCGCCGGGATCGTGCGCACGGCCGTAATCGGGCCGAGCGTTTCGCCGGCGGCCGCCGTACCGCGTTCGATGAACGAACAAAGAGCCGTGACCCCTTCGAGTTGGCAGCGGTCGACCACGGTCTGTTGAGCAACCGTGACGATGGCGCCCTTCATGGCGATGTTGAAGAAGTCCACGGAGGCCCCGAAGCCCGGCAGGAACGTGGGCTGCAGGACGACGCCGAGACCCGTCGTGTTCGCCTTCTCGGGCAGCAGGTCGGGGTTTCCGCCTTGACGCGTGACGATCGACGTCTGGGCGCCGTTGCGTGCACGATCGATCACGACCCCCGTGCCCGAACGGCCGGTGAGATAGAGGTCACCGAGGTTCGGGGCGCGGATATCGCGAGAGCGGGTCGCACGGAAGGTGATATCATCCACCGGTCTCCAGGTCGCGCCGACCTTCCACGTCGTCACGTAACCGGACGTCGAATAGGATGTTGCGCGGACGGCGCCGTTGAGGTCGAGCTGTTTCGCCCAGCTCTCGTCGGCAGCGAGGGGCACCACGGTTTCAACGAAACCTTCCGTCACCTTGTACTCACCCGCCGACGCCGTGAAGTTGCCCGCGAACCACCAACGGTTCGCGTCGCGGTCGGACGCAATGCCACCCACCTTCTCGATGCGATGTTCGGCGCCGAAAGCGACCGACACCGGGCCGGCCCATGACGAGAACGGCTCGCCGGACGCACTGGCGGCCATGACGTCCTGCTGCAGGTAGATGAGGGCGTAACCGGTCCCCGTCACATAGTCGATGGCGGCTTGCGAATTGACGCCGATGCCCATGACGTTGAAGGGGACGCAGCCCGGCATGTCGTTGGCGGGGTTCGTGTCGATGTTCACGCGGCAGACGATCTGGCCGTTGGCGGGATTGACCACCGCATCGACCGCGGCGCGGAACGGAGAAACGTGCGCGGCATTCGGGCCCGGTCCGCTGAGGACGTTGTCCGGCGTACGCACCGACGCGTGCGTGGTCGACTTCTGGTAGTAAGCGTCCCACGTCCAATTGGTGTCGGCGGCGTCGAAATTGCCTTCCAAACCGGCGACGTAGCGGCGCTGGATGCGTTCGTTCTTATTGCCGAAGCCGTGCATTCCCGTGTTACCGGGCGTGCCGAACGCCGTCGTGCCGACACTCAACGTTTGAATGCCTTGCGCGACCATCTGCGTCCTGATGGAAGCCGGGATGAAGGCGTTGTCTTGCTGGATCGGCAGCCCGAACTGGAATTGCGGCACCGAATCTTCGGAGCGGTTCAACGTATAGGCCCAGCCCCATTCCGCGAAGGCGTTGACGTTGTCCGCGAGATCATAGCTGGCGCGGACATAGGCGTTGGCGCGCGTGAGCTGTGTCACGATGGCCGAGAACCGGTCGATGCGGTTTGTCTGATCGCCGCCGATCATCAACTGACCGCCGGTGAGCGTGCCGAAGCGATACGGCCCAGGCGTGCCGCCTTCAAGGAACTGCGTGCCGCGCAGCGGACAGTTGTTGCCGAGGTTGACGCCCGCGGTCGACGTACAGCCGACGATCAAGCCGCCGTAGGTGGCCGTCGCCATCGAGACATCGGTCGCTGTGATGTACTGCGGCAGACCGTTGCCGGCGACATACGCGGGGTTTTGGACGATCGCGAGGGTGCGCTCGGAATGCGGACGGTCTTCGCGGCGTGCGCCGTTTTCAAAGCCGTTTTCGCCGTACACCAAAAGGTGACCGCGCCCGCCCGCGAAGGGCACGCCGGCCGTCAGCGAGACCTTGTAGTTCTCGTTGTCGCCGTAGGTGGTGATACCGCCTTGGATGTCGCCCTTGATGCCCGTGTATTCTTTGTCGAACACGAAGTTCACGATACCGGCGAGAGCGTCCGAACCGTAAGCGGCCGAGGCGCCGCCGGTCACGATGTCGACGCGCGAGACGAGGCCGGTCGGAACCGTGTTCACGTCAACCGCGCCGTTGTTGTTGTTGAAGCCCGCGAGGGTCGAACCGACAACACGCTTGCCGTCGATCAGCACCAGGGTGCGGGTCGGGTTGATGCCGCGCAGGTTCAGGTTGTTGATCCCGCCGGTCATGTCGGCGGTGGACGACGTGCCGCGCGTGGACAAGCTGTTGGCCAGGGCGGGCAGACGGTTCACGGCGTCGGCGATGTTCGCGGTCGCCATGCTTTCCAGTTCGGCGGCGCCGAGCACCGAGACGGGCGTCGGAGCTTCGTAACCGTCGCGGACAACGCGCGAACCGGTCACCACGATTTCATCGAGAGAGGCCGCAGCCGCGGGCTGTGCCTGCGCAAGCTGTTCTTGCGCGAGCGCAGCGCCGGACACCGCGGCGGCCAGGGCCACGGCACTGACCGAGGTCAACACGCGGCGCTTCGTATTCAGACCGTATGAAACTTTCATCATAGGACTCTTCCCCTTTTGATTTTGCAGTGCCTGCTGACACCACACCCTTTTAGTCACGTAACACGCGGCGGCGCGCGCCGCCTTCCCAGACGCAAAACGACTTCGGCGCCTCGCCCTGATTCGAGCGGGCAAAAAGCGACACCGACAGCGGTACAACCAAACAAGCCGAAAAGCGGTTCATCATCAGTCCTATCGAAGCGATCCGACAGTCTGCCTTAAAAGCCGGTCGGCAGCCTCTGCTCCGCATCGCTCATGCGCAGACGAAAGTTGATGCAATGCAAAACGACACGGCGTGCCCGCGCGCGGTCTCGCCGCGCCCACGCACGAATGGACGGCACGAAGAAATGTGGCGTGAAGAGAAAGTCGTGATTATGCTCAGCATCGACGTCCCCCAATAACGGCGTCCCCCTAATTTGACGCCGGCGTCGGATAGCAAGAAGGCGAGTCAGCAGCCGTTATACAGACCTGCACGGAACCCTGGCGGGTGCGGTGCAGCGTCAGATCATCGGACTTAATTGGTAGCGGTTTCAATAAGAAAAATTCATGCAAACTTAATCAAATCAGTGGGTTTCATGCATGATTTTGTTTGAAGTGACATTTTTGCAGTCGATTTAGTTCCCCTCCTGCATAAAGCAGCGAGGCCATAAAAACGTCCCTTTAGAAACGTGCGAAAAAAGAGGGGCGGAAACCCGCGTTCCCGCCCCCCTCCGCGCTGGATTACGCCGCTATTTTTTCGATGGAATGAAGCCCTGAATCTGCTTCACGGCGAAACCGACCTTGTGCTCCAGTTCTTCCTTGCCGAGTTCGGCGGTCGAACGGCGCGGATCGCCGGTGATGCCGTTGTTGAGTTTGCGAACCGGCTTCTCGCCTTCCTTCGGCACGGGATCGCCGTTGGTCACCGGAACGAGTTCGCGGCGGACATATTCGTTACTCTTGTCGAGATACATCATCAGCGACGTGTCGGTGATGCCGCCGTGGGACGTCGCCGGATAACCGCGTTCGGCGAGGATCCGATCGAAGTCGGCGCCGGCCTTGATGTAGACGTCGTCGCAGTAGAAGACGTGGATGCCCTGCGGGGCATACTTCGCTTCGAGCTTCGCGGCGACGTCCTGATACACCTTCGGCTGGCCGCCGCCGTGATCGCCCATGATCACCACGTTCTTGAAGCCGGTCTGAATGGCCTGCTCGGAGATACGTTCGAGAACGGCGCCGAGAAGATCCGGCGTGAGGCCAATGGTGCCTGGAAGATCCGCGCTGGCGTTATTCGGCGTGAACGGCAATACGGGCATCGCGATGGCGTTGCCGAGCTTCTCGGCGATCATTTTCACGGTTGCCTGCGCCATGAGATTGTGGCCCCCGTTGGCGTTCTGCGGACCGCGCTGCTCGACGCCTCCGGTATAGAACAAGGCCGTCGTCTTGCCGGCCGCGAGCGCGGCTTTGACTTCCGGCCAGGTCATCTTCTCGAACTCGATCGACTGGCTCGGCGTGGCGGCGGCGAAGGCCGCGTGGCTCATGGAAATCGCGGGCGCCAACGCCAGCGCGACGGCGGCAACTTTAAGAATACGCATCAGAGCTCCTCCCAAGGGTAAATGCCAATGTAACAGCCATATCACGACCGCGCGCCCGGCGGCAAAGAGCCCGCGGGGCCGGTCACAAACATGTGTTGGCGCACAACTTCGCCTACATGCTTACGGCCGGGCTGCATCACCAGGACCGTCAAAATAACCGTCACGAAAGACACCAGGGAAATGGACGCGCCCACCATATTGTCATCCTTGAAAACGATGGCCGATACCTGGCCGCGCATGCGGTTCGGCGTGACGATCTGCAGGACGGCGGCATTCACGCCGATCCATGTAAACGCAAACAGCGCGTTTAGAGAGATGAGGCTTAGAGAAAGCCACTCGCTCGGAATGATCGGGCCGAGACCGCTGCACACCAGCACGCCCAGGCTGAAAATCATCCCGACGCGGCGGTGGCCATCGGCAGGGCCGCGGGCGAGGAATTTCGCAAAGGTGCGCGCAGATCCCCTTGTCATGAAAGCGCCGCCGGGTAATGTACGGCGGGGATCTGGGGGGATACTTTATATATGTACGCCAATGCTTTACGCGCGAGCCTGCTCGCGGCTGGCCTCGCGCTTGTTTTACCGACGCGCGCGCAGGCCCAAGACACAAGCCCGCTGCCCGGGACGTTCACCGGCAACATCGCGATTGTCAGCGATTACATCATTCGCGGCATTTCACTCAGCAATCAGAACCCGGCAATCCAGGGCGGTCTCGATTGGGACAGTGGAACCGGCCTATACGCCGGAATTTGGGGCTCGAGCGTCGAATTCGGGAACGACGCGAGCGTGGAACTCGACGTCTTCACCGGCTATCGCGGCCGGATCGACGCCTTCAGCTACGAAATCGGCGCGACGTATTATTGGTATCCGGAGACGATCGAGCCCGGACAGAGCTTCTGGGACGTCCATGTGGACGCCGGATACGATTTCGGTCCCGCCGCGGTGACCCTCGGCGCCGCGTATACCACCGACGACTATGGCCCGCTTCTCAATGATCAGACGCTTTACTACAGCGCCGACATCACGGTGCCCCTGGCGGAGATGATGACCATCAGCGGCGGCGTGGGATATTCGGCGATGGAAGACCGGGCGAACTACAGCGATTGGAACGCCGGCGCGACCTTCAAGGTCTACGACTGGTTCAATCTCGACGCCCGCTACTACGACTCAGATAGCGAGGCCGTTTGCGGGACCCATTGCGATTCGCGCTTCGTCGTGAAGATTTCACGTACCTTCTAAGCGGCCTTGCAGATTGATCCAGGCTTCAAAGCGGTATAGCTCTGGTTGACCGAGAGCAACCAATTGAGGGCTTCGATGGCCGGGCTTTATTTCGAGGAATTCACCGTCGGCATGAAATTCCAGCATGCCATCCGGCGGACCATCACGGAAGCGGACAACGTATTCCTCACGGCGCTGACGCATAACCCGGCTGCGCTTCACCTCGACGAGGAGGCCATGAAGAAAAGCGAGTACGGCCAGCGGCTGGTCAACAGCTGCCTGACGTTGTCCTTCATGGTCGGCATTTCGGTCGGCGATACGACGCTCGGCACCGCGGTCGCCAACCTCGGCTGGGACGAAGTGCGCTTTCCCAAGCCGCTGTTCCATGGCGACACCATCCGCATCGAGAGCGAAGTCCTGGAGATCCGGGAAAGCAAGTCGCGCCCCGACAACGGTATCGTGGTATTTGCGCACCGGGCCTACAATCAGCGCGAAGAACTCGTGGGATCATGCAAGCGCTCCGCCCTCATGCTTCGTAAGCCGAAGTAAACGGCGGCTCCCATGCTTCTCCGCTCGATGCTGTTCATTCCCGGCGATAGCGAAAAGAAGCTCGCGAAGGCCGACGACATCGCCGCCGACGCGCTTATCCTCGATCTCGAGGATTCAGTGGCCGCCGCGCGAAAAGAGGCGGGACGCGCCCTCACGGCCGAATTCTTGAAATCGCGGGTTCCGGCGGCGCGGAAGAGCAAACTGTTCGTGCGCATCAATCCGCTTGAGTCGGACGCGCCGGCGCGCGACCTCGCCGCCATCATGGCCGGAGCGCCCGACGGCATCGTGCTCCCGAAAGCGACGGGGCCGGTCGCCGTCCAGGCGCTCACACAACGGATCGAGGAGCATGAACGTCGCGCCGGCCTCGAGCCGACGACGGTGATCGTGGCGATTTCAGGCGAAACCGCGATCGGCGTATTGTCGGCTTCCGAATACGCGAAGGGTGTTTCACCGCGCCTTGCAGGACTGTCGTGGGGACCGTGGGATCTCGCAGCCGACCTCGGCGCGGCGGGCAATACGAACGACGCCGGCGCGTTCGACTTCACCTATAAACTGGCGCAGTCGCTGACCCTTCTGGCCGCAAAAGCCGCCGGCATTCAAGCGATCGATACGCCGCATACGGACTTCAAGGACGAGAGAAAATTACTGGAGGCGTGCAAGGACATCCGCCGCCAGGGGTGGAACGGCAAGCTCGCCATTCATCCGGCGCAGATCGCGGTCATCCACGAAGGCTTCAAGCCATCGGCCGAAGAAGTCGCGCATGCGCAGCAGGTGATCAAAGCCTTTGAAAGTCCCGAGTCCGGCGTGGCGTCGCTCAACGGCGTGATGCTGGACCTGCCCCACCTGAAGCAGGCGCAGCGGACCATGGACCTGCACGCGGCCGGCCAATAGTCCGCCGCATCCTGAACGTCTACTTCGGCAACTTGCCGTCCATTTCCATATACACGCGGGCGAGCGCGCGCGGCGCCTGCTGCGGATAAAGGGTCCAGGCGGTGTAGGAACCCCAGTTGGCTTTCTCATGCGCCGGACAGTTCTTTTCCGTCTCGCACGTCAGGCCCGCTGCGCGCAGACGCTTGGCTTCCGAAATCACATGTTCGGTCGCCTTCAAGTACTCGCCCAGATCCGCTTTCAGCGTCGCGGCGTCGCTGTCCGTGAAACCGTGGCCGGGGATATACCAGGTGACGTCCATCGCCTGGGCCTTTTTGATGGTCGCCGCCCATTCGCTGGGGAAGCCGGTGATCATGGGCGGGAAGACATAGCGGTCATAAAGCTCGGACATGAACATGACCTTGCTCTGCGGGAGATAGACGACGAGATCGCCGCCGGTATGGCCGCGGCCCAGGTTCAGGATCTGAATGTCGGTCCCGCCGACTTTCAGCTCGCGCTTGTCGGTGACGAGTTCGCTGGCCAGGATCTCGCGCTTTTGCGCTTCCATCGTCCTCTTGGAGGCCGGCGTGGAGATGAACACCATGTTCGGCCAGGCTTCCTTGAGCGCGGGATTGGCGCCGACGTGATCGACGTGATCGGACGCGATGATCATGTATTTCACGGGCTGCGGCGTTATTTTTTTGATGTTGGCCACCATCGCCTTGCCCTGCTCGATATTGTCCTGGCCATCGACAATCACGACGCCGTCGGTGGTGACGACGATGAGGCTGTTGGTCGTGAGGGTCTGACCGGCGGACGTGAGTTTGTCCTCGTAGGCGTAAACGTTCGGCACGACCTGATGCCAACGCGGGAAATCCGCCGGCTTCAAGCCGCGCTCGGCGATGTTGGCCGTCTTGACCGTCTCGGCGCTCCACGCGAGCGCCGGCGCGACAAACGCGCAGGCGACCGCTCCCGCGATCACATTCAATTTTTTCATGATATCCTCCCAATGGCATCGGCGAAGGGGCAAGGATAGCTGCGCGCCATCCCCGGCAGAAGCTAGAAACCGACCGTGATTCCAAGGATGGCGCCCCGGCTGCGCCAGACGAGGCGCGCCGGATCGCGCTGGAACGATTGGAAAAGCGCGCCGCCAAGGTTGATGCCGGGAGCCAGCTTGTAGCTGGTTTGAAATGTCAGGCGCTCCACTTTGTCAAAAGTCGCGCCGCCGGTTTCGCGCTTGCGGACCGCCTGGCGGAAATCACCCGACAGCATCCAGGGGCCTGTTACATACATCACGCCGCCCGCCCAGTTACTCTCCCGCAGGCCAAAAATGGGAGCGACCTTCATGTAGGTGCCGCTGACCTCGAACGCACCCACGAACAGATCGGCGAGCGCATTCCAGGCCGAGACTTTCTCCGGAAACTGAACAGCCTCGGCTTGGTAGTAGCCGGCCAGCACGCGGTAGCGGATTCCGCTGCCGAGCGTGCCGACGCTCCTGACGGTCGACTCGCTGCCGTTCCTGGTGCGCATGCGCTGCGCCGTGCTG